>JALOTU010000047.1 GCA_025457725.1 Verrucomicrobiota bacterium | reverse complement strand
ATGCACGTCCATCAGGGCCACCAGGGCGCGCGTCGCCCGCGGATCCCCCAGCACCACCTTCTTCCCCGCGGCATTCGTCACGGACACCGCGTGAATCGGGGCGCCCGTCGGCGTGGACGCCAGCCGGCTTTTAACGTTGAGAGGTTTGAGCGCCGGAGCCTCAGCTTTGGCAACAATCGAGTTATCAGCAGCCATAAAATGTGTTTGGTTTGGATCCCCGAAGCCGGGTCGGATATTAATGCCTGACCCAGGCCGGACGGAAAAGCCCCATTTTTTGAAATGAGCAGCGCCGAGAGTCGTGTTGCCCCGGGTCACAACTCCTGCCATTGATCGAACACAGCCGCCTGGCCGCAAGGCTCTCCGGAATCCGAAAGCAGATTCCAGACGGTGGCGCGTGCGATTTTGAACCGCCGACCCGTCCGGGAAATCCGCACACCCGAGTAGTCCTCGATACAGCCGTGTTGCGATACGGCCTGGAGCAGTCGCGCCCGCTCCACGCGATCGGGCGCCTCGGCGGTCAGGCGCGAGGGGGTGCGCGTGAATTCCTCCCACGACATCTCCCACAAACGCAAAGCGGCCCGGTTGCCGTAGTTCAGCACGGGGTCCGGCTCGATGCCGTGCGACACCACCACGAACGGGGCCTCGTAAATGAAACGCGCCATCCCGACGGCATCGGTGATGCCCGGAACCAGATCGCGCCCCGTGCATTGCCGAAAGCTCCGCACCAGACAAGCACTGTGGGACACCACCCATTCCGACTTCCAAAGGGGCTCGGGAGACATGATGAATTCCGGCGCCGATTTCACCCGCTCCGCCCCGATAAATCAATCCCTGTCAGCGTGCGCACTCCTGGAAGGTTCGGAACAGAACCGCCGCCACCCGGGATTGACTTCCCGCGACATTCCGGCTCCTCTTCAAGTCATGAACCATCGATCCGCGACAAGCGCCTTCCAACCTGCCCGCTTTTGCTGCTGGTTGCTAAGCTGCGCAACCATGGTCGTGATCGGTGCCCACGCCGACGACTGGCCGCAATGGCTCGGTCCGCAGCGTGACGGCGTGTGGCGCGAGACCGGCATCGTCGAGACGTTTCCAGGCACCGGGCCCAACTTCCGCTGGCGCACCGCCATCGGCTCGGGTTACGCGGGGCCCGCGGTGGCGAATGGCCGGGTCTATGTGCACGATCGCAAGCTGGCTCCGGACGCCAGCAATCCGTCGAATCCCTTCGACCGCGGCGGCATCCCGGGAACCGAACGGGTGCTGTGTCTGAACGAGCGGGACGGGGAGGTTCTTTGGACGCACGAATACGACAGCCTCTACACCGTCAGCTACGCCGCCGGTCCGCGTGTCACTCCGCTGGTGCACAAAGGAAGGGTCTATGCGCTCGGCGCGGAAGGTCACCTCTGCTGTCTGGACGCCGAAACCGGCAAGGAGGTGTGGAGCCGTGAACTCACCAGAGATTATGGCATAAAGACACCCACGTGGGGGTTTGCCGGACATCCGCTGGTCGACGGCGACAAGCTCATTTGCCTGGTGGGGGGCGAAGGCAGCGTGGCGGTGGCGTTCGACCGGAACACCGGGAAGGAACTGTGGCGGGCGCTTACCGCCAGGGAACCCGGTTACGCCCCGCCCATGGTCTACACCTTCAACGGACGCAGACAGCTCATCCTCTGGCATCCCGAGTCCGTCAACGGATTGGACCCCGAAACCGGGGAGGTGTTGTGGTCGTATCCCTGGGACATCCGGTCCGGAATGAGCATCCCCACACCCCGCCAGTTGGACGACCGCCTCTTCCTCACCTGCTTTTACAATGGTTCACTCATGCTGCGAATCACGGACGGCGACCCTGAAGTTCTCTGGAAATCCCCGAAGGCCAGTGAGAAGGACACCCTGATGCTGCACAGCGTCATGTCCACCCCGGTGGTCAATGCGACAAACATCTTCGGCTGCTGCAGCTATGGCCAGTTTCGTTGCCTGCGCACGGAAACCGGCGAGCGCGTCTGGGAAACCTTCGAGCCCACCACCGGCAAACCCGAGCGCTGGGGCAATGCCTTTATCGTCCAAAACGGCGGCCGCTACTTTCTGTTCAACGAACGGGGCGACCTCATCATCGCCAGGTTGGCGCCGGAGGGTTATGAGGAAATCAGCCGAACCCGGCTGATCAAACCGGACAACAAGGATCCCCATCGCTCCGTGGTCTGGTCGCACCCCGCTTTCGCCAACCGCTCTGTTTACGCCCGCAACGACAGCGAGATCGTTTGTGCAGACCTGGCCGCCGATTAATCCGGCGTCCTGCCCTGGCTGCGGTCGCCTCCCTGGCCGGGAGGCTGATAGACCGGGACCTCCGCGGCCGCTTCCTCCAGGCGGGCCAGCGTGGGGGCGGCGGCGGATCGCAAGCGGGGGATGCGACGATAAAACGCAAACACCACCAGCAGGCAGGCGACGCCGCCCAGCATCAACGCCACAGCGGCACCGAACCGGCCCGCCAGCGCCCCCATCATCAAATTGCCCAGCGGCATCGTTCCCGTGAACGCCATGGCGAAGAAGCTCATCACGCGGCCCCGCTTGTCATCCTCCACCAGGGTTTGCACCAGTGTGTTGCTCGACGCCATCAGCAGCACGCCTCCCATCCCGGTGAGGCACAGGAACCCGAGCGCCAGCGGAAGCCATGTTGACAGCGAAAAGCCGATCAGCCCGCCTCCCATCAAGGAACCCCCGATGGTGATGACCATGCCGAGTCCGCGCACGCCCCGGCGGGTGGCCAGGTAGAGCGCCCCGGACAACGCGCCGAATCCCGACGCAGCCATCAACCATCCCAGGGTGCGGGCGTCCCCGTGAAACACGTCTCGGGCGAACACCGGCGTCAACACCGATCCGGAAAAGCCGACCGCGCTGATCGCCCCCACCAGGATGATCAGGGACCGAATCGGGGTATGGCCGATCGTGTAACGAATGCCTTCCCGCAACTCATGCCACGGATGGGTCTTCGCCTCCGGCCGGGGACGCTGACGCAGGCGCATGGCCAGCAAGGCCGCGATGACCGCCAGGAAACTGATCGCGTCGATCAGGTAGCAAACGCCGGCTCCGAAGCCCGCGATGACGAAACCGCCCAGCGCCGGCCCCGCGAGCCGCGCCAGGTTGAACAGGGCCGAGTTCAGCGCGATGGCGCTGCCGAGATGCTCCCGCCGTTCAACGAACTCCACCACCAGCGCCTGGCGCGTGGGCATGTCCACCGCGTTGATGAACCCCTGGATGAGCGTCAGCCACAAAAGGTGGCTGACCGTGATCGTGCCGCTCAGAGCAAAGGCCGCCAGCGCAACCGACTGCAGCATCGCCGCCACCTGGGTTGCCAGAAGCAGGTGATGCCGGTTGACCCGGTCCGCCAAAACCCCGGCAAAGGGGGCGAACACAAAAATCGGGGCCAGGTTGGCAAACCCCACCAGGCCGAGCAGGAACGCGGAGGAACTCAGATGATAAACCAGCCACATCGACGCCGTCTGCGTCATCCATGTGCCCACCAGCGACACAATCTGTCCCGCGAAGAACAGGCGGTAGTTGCGCGAGGACAGTGCCCCCACAAACGGCGCGAATCGCATGCGGGATTATCGTGAGACGAACGAAAAGTGCAAAGCGGAACACGCCAGCGACCTGTGCCCGACCCGGGCCGCCGCATCCCGGCTGCTGGCGGGTAGTGGTCGTCGCGCTGTGACGACTCCGGCCGCGGTCGGCGGACGGAATCGGGCTTTGCAGCCGTTCGTTGCACCGCTGGAGGCGGCGCTACTCGTCGCGGCGCGACGAGTTCCGCCCCCTTCCCTCATTTCACCGTGCACAAACTGGGATACGCCCCCCCGCCAGCCCCTTTCAGCCCCTTTCAGCCTTTGCCAACACCCATCCCCTGCCCTATGATCCCGCCTCTGTTATGGCGTCAAAACTGAAGCGGCCCCAGATCGAGATCTATGACACCACCCTGCGCGACGGCAGCCAGGGTGAAGGAATCAACTTTTCCGTGAAGGACAAAATCCGGATCGCGGAGAAGCTCGACGCGTTCGGGGTCCACTACATCGAGGGGGGCTGGCCGGGGTCCAACCCCAAGGACATCGAGTTCTTCGAGCAGGCCCGCCGGCTCAAACTCAAGAACGCCCGGCTCGCGGCTTTCGGTTCCACCCGCAAGAAAGGCACGCCGGTCGAGCACGATCCCCAGGTGCAGCTGCTCATCGATGCCGACACCCCGGTGGTCACCATCTATGGCAAAACCTCCATGCTCCACGTCAGGGAGGTGCTCCGGTGCTCGCCCGACGAGAATCTCGGCATGATCGCCGACACCGTCCGTTACCTGAAGGACCACGGCAAATTCGTGGTCTATGATGCGGAACATTGTTTTGACGGTTACAAGCTCGACCCCGAATACGCCATCGCCACCTGGCAGGCGGCGGAACAGGCGGGCGCGGACCTGGTGGTGCTTTGCGACACCAACGGCGGGTGTCTGCCCGAGGAGGTGACCGCCATCACCGAGGCCGCCGTTGGCAACCTGACCAGCCGCGTGGGCATTCATTCCCACGACGACATCGGCGTGGGCGTCGCCAATGCCCTGGCCTCGATCCGTGCCGGAGCCGTCCATGTGCAGGGCACGATCAATGGCTACGGCGAACGCACCGGCAACTGCAATCTCACCAGCGTCATCCCCTGCCTCGCCCTCAAGATGCACAAGAGCTGCGTGCCGAGGACGTCGCTGCGCAAGCTCCGGGAATTATCCCAGTTCGTGGATGAAATCGCCAACCTCCGGCACAGTCCGCGCCTGCCCTGGGTGGGTTCCGCCGCCTTTGCCCACAAGGGCGGCACGCACGTGAACGCCGTGACCAAGCTGGCTTCCAGCTACGAACACATCGACCCCGCCCTCGTGGGCAACACCCGCAACGTCCTCATCAGCGACCTGGCCGGCCGCAGCAACATCCTGCTCAAGGCCAAAGATCTGGGTTTCAATCTCAAATCGGACACCCCCGAACTGAAGACCCTGCTTGCCGAAATCAAGAAGCTCGAACACGAAGGCTACGAATTCGAGGCGGCGGAAGGATCCCTCGCTCTCCTGCTCAAGAAGACCCTGGCGCATCGGGAACTGCCGTTCCTGGTGGACAGCTATCATGTCTCGATGCGGCGCGACGCCGGGACCTCCGTGTGTCAGGCGGTCGTCAAGGTGCGGGTCGGGGACGACATCGAGCACACCGTGGCCGACGGGGACGGGCCGGTGAACGCCCTCGATGGCGCCCTGCGCGCCGCCCTGGTTCGTTTCTTCCCCGCGTTGAACAAGGTGCGCCTCACCGATTACAAGGTGCGCATCGTGGACACCGCCGTGGGCACGGCCGCCACGACCCGCGTGCTCATCCAGTCCACCGACGGCGCCCGCGAATGGGGCACCGTGGGTGTGAACGAAAACATCATCGAAGCCTCCCTCCAGGCCCTCGTGGACAGCATGGAGTACGCACTGATGCGGAAGTAGATCTTAACCACGGACGAACGCCACTTTCTACGCGAATTGCGCGAATTCTCACGAATTTCCTCGGAACTCATGCCGACACTGCTTTACAAAAAGGAGATTTTCCAACTGGTGGGCTTTTGCATGGAAATCCACTCAGAGCTTGGCAAAGGGCACGACGAGGTTCTTTACAAGGATGCGCTTGTGGTGGATTTGAAGGCGAATGCCATCCCGTTTTCCCGGGAACAGCACTATGAAGTCTCCTACAAGGGCGTCGTTCTCCCGCATCACTACCGGGCGGACTTCGTGGCGTGGAGCAAGATTCTGGTCGAGGCCAAAGCGGTGGAGAGATTGACGGACGCGCACGTGAAGCAGGTTCTCAATTACCTTGCGATTTCAAAACTGAAACTCGGGTTGTTGGTGAATTTCGGCAGCGATTCTCTTGACTGGAAACGCGTGGTGCTCACCAAAGACGGAGCACCCGCGGAAGAACCTCCTGATCTCCGCAGATAATTGGTGAGAATTCGTGGAATTCGCGTAAAAGCTCTCAGTTCAACATGTCTGAAATCTCCAAAGCCTACGAACCGCAGGCCGTCGAAGCCAGATGGTATGACTTCTGGCTGAAGAACGGCTGCTTCACCGCCGACCCGGCGCGCGTGTCCGCAAAACGCCCGGCGTACTCCATCGTCATCCCGCCGCCCAACGTGACGGGGATGCTCCACATGGGGCATGTGCTCAACAACACCATCCAGGACATCCTCAGCCGCAAGGCGCGCATGGACGGCAAGGAGGTGCTCTGGCTGCCGGGCACCGATCATGCCGGCATCGCCACCCAGGTGCAGGTGGAACGGGCACTCAAGAAGGAGGAACGCAAAACCCGGCACGACCTCGGCCGCGAGGAGTTTCTCAAACGCGTGTGGGCCTGGAAGGAAAAGCACGGCGGCATCATCATCAACCAGCTGAAGAAGCTCGGCTGTTCCTGCGACTGGACGCGGGAACGGTTCACCATGGATCCCGACTACTCCCGCTGCGTGCAGCAGGTGTTCGTGGACCTCTACCACAAGGGGCTCATCTATCGCGGCAAACGCATGGTGAACTGGTGTCCGGTTTCGCAGACCGCACTGTCCGATGAGGAAGTGGAGATGAAACCGCAGAAGGGTTTCTTGTATCACTTTCGCGTGCAGGTGGCGGAAAAGGACAGCGCAATCCGAAAACCAGCCCCCCAAACCACCCCAAACTGCGACGACAACCTTTTGTTGCATATGCAACAAAAGGTTGCACAGGTTCCTTCCGAGGCAGCGTCCGAGAAGGGCGGACCGCAGATTGATTCCGAAGGACGCGTCTGGCTCACCATCGCCACCACCCGGCCCGAGACCATCCCCGGCGACACCGCTGTGGCAGTGAACCCGAAGGATCCGCGTTATGCGCACCTGATCGGTAAACACATCATCCGCCCCCTGCCCATCCAGTTGCCGGCCGAACAAAAGCTCATCCCCATCATCGGCGACGAGCACGTGGATTTCGAGTTCGGCACCGGCGTGCTCAAGGTGACGCCCGCGCATGACAAGGCGGACTTCGAAATCGGCCAGCGCCACCAACTGCCCGTCGTGGACATCATGAACCCGAACGGCACGATGAACGAGCTGGCCGGCGACAGCCTCGCCGGGATGGATCGGTTCGAGGCGCGTTCCGTGGCCGTGGAGCGATTGACCGAGCTCGGGGTGATGGTCGAGGAAAAGCCCTACGAGAATAGCGTCGGATTCAGCCAGCGCGCGGATGTGCCCATCGAACCGCGCCTGAGCGAGCAATGGTTTCTCAAGTATCCCGGCGTCGAGCAAGCCAGGGCATGCGTGGAGCAGCCTGAAGAGCGGAGCAAGGCTCCGCGCTCCGACAAAATGCGCTTTCACCCTGACCGCTGGGCGAAGGTGTATGACCACTGGCTGACCAACATTCAGGACTGGTGCATCAGCCGTCAGCTATGGTGGGGGCACCGGATACCGGTGTGGTACCTGAGGTCGGAAGGTGAAAGTCAGAATGCAGAAGCGGGCGGCAAGGTCTATTGCGGTCTGACGCCGCCATCCGATCCCGGGAACTGGGAGCAGGACCCCGACGTGCTCGACACCTGGTTCAGTTCCTGGCTCTGGCCGTTTGCCACGATGGGCTGGCCGGAACAGACCGAGACGTTGAGGAAGTTTTACCCGACCACCGACCTCGTCACCGGGCCGGACATCATCTTCTTCTGGGTCGCGCGCATGATCATGGCCGGCTACGAATTCATGGGCGACCCAAAGTTCGGCCTCCCCGATGCCATGCCGTTCAGGAACGTTTATTTCACCGGCATTATCCGCGACAAGCAGGGCCGCAAGATGTCGAAGACCCTGGGCAATTCACCCGATCCGCTCGACCTCATCGCCCGTTACGGCGCTGACGCCCTGCGTTTCGGAACCATGCGCGGCGCGCCGCTCGGCCAGGACGTCCTGTTCGACGAAAAGGACGTCGAGCTCGGACGCAACTTCTGCAACAAACTCTGGAACGCCTGCCGCTTCCGGCAGATGCAGGACGTTCAAGGGGCTGCGGACATGCCGCAATCCGAGTCGTCCTCACCGGAAAGTCGTGCGGAGACTGGGCGCAAAGCGGAGAACTCGTTCGAAATCCAGGGCGAGATCCGTCCCGAGCTGCTCAGCACTGATGACAAATGGATCCTGCTCAAGCTGGACAAGGCCATTGTGGAGATCACCGAGGCGTTCGAGTCCTACAACTTCTCCATCGCCACACAGGCCATCTACCGCTTTTTCTGGAGCGAGTATTGCGACTGGTACATTGAGGCCAGCAAGGCGGTGCTGCAGGGTGTCGATCGGGAGCGCCGCGCCAACACCGTGGCGGTGATTGACTTCGTGCTCAGCCATCTGTTGCGCCTGTTCCACCCCTTCATCCCGTTCGTCACCGAGGAACTCTGGCATGGAATGGGTTACAGCGCGGACATGCCTGAGGACCAGGGGGGCAAGACCCTGATGAACGCGCCCTGGCCCAAGCCGTTCGACGAGAATTTGCGCATCAACTGGGGTCTGGATGACGGTTACCTGGAATCTGCCGAGAAGCGCTACGACCTGGTGCGCGAAGGCCGCAACCTGCGTCGGCAGGCCAATCTCCCCTCCAACAAGAAGGTGAAGTTCATATTCAAACCCACCCCGGAGATCACGCCGAACGATGTGGAAGTCATGCGCCTGCTGCTCAACGCGGAATCGATCGAGCCGGTGCAGGACTATACGCCCGCCAGGAATACGCTCACCGCGCTGACCCCGGTCGGCGAACTGTTCCTGCCGCTGGAAGGACTGGTGGATGTGGAGGCGGAGAAGGCGCGCCTGGCGAAGGAAATCGCCAAGATGGCACAGGAGATCGAGAAGGTGCAGCAGAAGCTGGCCAATCCGAACTTCGTGCAAAAGGTGCCGCCGCAGGTGTTGGAGGAACACAAACAACGCCTCGCCGACTGGCAGGGAAAGCAGCAGCACGCCCAGGCCACCCTGGATTCCATGGGGTAAAGGGCAGTCTGGCGGCGCGGGGCACGGACACCTCAGCGCAAGGCGGCCGGTGGCGGCGGCTTGGAGGCCGGAGATTCTTGAGCGGCGGTTTGACTGGCAGGAACCCAGACCACGAAACGAGAGCCTTTGCCGGGTTCGCTTTGCACCGACACCGAGCCGCCGTGAGCCTGCACGATGGCCTTCACCAGGCTCAGCCCCAATCCCAGTCCACGCTGCGAGCGGCTCTTGTCGCCGCGATACAACCGGTCCCAGATGCGCGGCTGTTCCTCCGGCGGAATGCCAAAACCGCGATCTTCAAAGGAAACCCTGACTCCGCCCGCATCACTGCGGGCCAGGATCTTCACCTCGCTCTTCTCGGGCGAGTATTTGATGGCGTTGTCGAGGAGGTTCGCGAAAACCTGTCGCAGCCGCGCTTCATCCACGCGCGCGGTGCAGGAACCGTCGAGGTCGGTTGACACCCTGATTCCTTTTTCCTCCGCCACGATCTCGTAGAGATCGACGACATTGGTCAGCAGCGAGGCGATGGAACATTCCTCGAGGTTCAACCGCATCATGCCCGCCTCCACCTCCGCAATGTCCATCAGCGTCCGGATCATGGTCAGCACCCGGTCGGATTCCTCGATGCAATCGGCCAGGGCGTCACGGGCGACCGGATCCACGGC
>JALOTU010000437.1 GCA_025457725.1 Verrucomicrobiota bacterium | reverse complement strand
AATTGTGGCGGAATAATCCAACGCTGGCCATACGACATTTGTCGTATCCCCGCCAGGGCAATCCGTTCCGGCAGGAACACCACCGCCAGCGCATCGGGTTTCCAACCGGGCCTCTCCAGAATCACTGTCCATGCCAGAGTTCGTTGTAAGGACCAGACGTCGGATTCACTCTCAACGCAAGAAACCAAAACCTTGCCTTGCGGCCACCACAGGGCATTCAATGATTGCCAACTCATTCAAAGTGTATGCGACGAGAACAATGGGAAGTGTTCAAGAAGGCCGCGCGCCTGGAGAAGCTCGACCGGATTCCGATGGCGCTCATCATTGATAGCCCGTGGATACCCGGCTATCTCGGCCTCAATCACATGGATTTCTACCTCGACCGCGAGGTCTGGTTTCAGTCGCACCTGAAGATCCATCGCGAGTTCCCCGAGATCCTGTTTGTGCCCGGATGGTGGATGGAATACGGCATGGCCGCCGAGCCCTCCGCGCTCGGCGCGAAGATCAAGTTCTGGCAGGGCAACACCCCCAGCGAATGCCACACCCTCCACCGCATCGAGGACCTGGCCGGGTTATCCGATTACGAGGTTGAACACGATGCGTTCATGGCGCTGACGCTCCATCGCATCCGGATGGAGCGTCAGCGCATCCTCGACACCGGCGAAATCCTGCCGTTTGTCACCGCGCGCGGGCCGCTGTGCACGGCCGGTTTTGTGCGCGGCACGACGAACCTGATGATCGACCTCGTGGAGGAGCCCGAGTGGGCCCACAAGTTGATTGACCTTTGCACGCGGCTGGTCATTGACTGGCTCAAGGCGCAGCACAAGGCCATGGGCGACACGGTGGAGGGCATCTTCGTCCTCGACGACATCGTGGGCTTTGTGAGCGAGGAGCACTACCGGGAATTCTGCCATCCCTATCTGAAGCGCATCTGTGACGCTTTCCCGAAGGGCTGGGTGAAGCTCTACCACAACGACGCCGGGGTGCAGGCGTGTCTCGATCATCTGCCCGATTGCGGCTTCAACGTGCTGAACTGGGGCAAGCAGACGGACATGGCCGAGGTGAAGGCGCGCGTGGGCGACCGCATGTGCCTGATGGGAAACGTGAATCCGCTCGAGGTGGGGGTGCGCGGCACGCCCGGGGAAGTGCGCGCCGCGACGCTGGACGTCCTCGAGAAGGGCGGAGACCGCGGCATCATCCTTTCTTTGGGCGGCGGCACCAGTCCCGGCATGCCCAGGGAGAACATCGTGGCGATGCTGAAGGCGTTGGAGGAATTCAACGGGAGCCGGTGACCCTCCCTTGGCCCATGCCTGCCCGCGGGTTGATGAACCCGTGCCTTTACCGAGGCAAAGTCAGGGAGGCGCCGCGCAGTGAATCGCTTTCAGCGTGCACCACGATCGGGCCGGTTTGACCGGGCAGGGCGCGCACGATGGCCAGGCATCGGGCGTTAAAGGCCCGGCGGGCCGGCGATTGAAACGGCTCAAAACTCGTGGGATCCCCGTTGTCGGTCGCAAGGATCTCGCCCGGTCCCTCGATGCGGAACCGGATGCGATGGTCGGCGCGGGGCGTGACCACGCCGTTTTTGTCGGTGACCGTCACGGTGAGGAACGCCAGGTCCCTTCCGTCGTCGTCGATCCTTCGTCGGTCGGCTTCCAGTTTGAGCCTGGCTGGTTCGCCGGCCGTTCGGACTTCGTCGGTTGCCCATGACTTTCCCTTCCGGTAGGCGACCACCTTCAGCGTGCCGGGTTCATACACCACCTCATCCCAGCGAAGGCGGTATTCCTCGTCCCCCTTCTTCTTCCGTCCCAGGGACGCTCCGTTGAGGAACAGTTCCGCCTCGTCGCCGGAGGTGAAGACATGGACCGGCGTCACCTGTCCGACGCGTTCCGGCCAGGTCCAATGCGGGAGGAGGTGGGCCATGGGCAGATCGGGGCGCCATCGCGATTGGTAGAGGTAAAAGCGGTCCTTGGGGAAGCCGGCCAGGTCAATGGCGCCGAAGTAGGAACTCCGCGAGGAATAATAGGGCGAGGGTTCCCCCAGATAATCCCAGCCGCTCCAGACAAATTCACCCGCCACGAACGGATGCCGGTCCTGCGCCTTGAACACCTTGTCCGCCGACGAACCGAAGTCCGCCGTGTAAAGTTCATAGGCGCTGACCTGACAGACGCTGGAATCACCGCCCCGCCCGTCTCTCGTCGGGTTGCTGATGCCTTCCGCCACGGGAAACAGGTAGACGCCGCGACTGCTGAACGCGGCGGCGCTTTCGCTGCTGACAAGCATGCGCTCCGGGAACTGCTCGTGGAAAGCGCCATACAGCGGCGGCGTCTTGATCCCGTTGGAGTCGGCGAACTCGGGCGTGTCGCGGATGCCCTCGCCCTGGTAGTTCAGACTGATGACTTCCGCCTCGGCGGCAAAGGGGGAATCCGGCTTGGCAAAGTTCATGGAGAACGTGGTGAGGCGCGACGGATCCTCATCGCGCGCCAGCGCCACCAGCTCGCGGGCCACCCGGGCCCCGTCCGCACCCGTGTATTGCTCGCCGACTTCGTTGCCCACGCTCCACAGGATCACCGACGGATGATTCCGATCGCGCCGGATGAAGGCGCGCAGGTCCTGTTCGTGCCAGTCCGGGAAGATCAGATGAAAATCAAACGGTGTCTTGCGTCGCACCCATGCGTCGAACACCTCGTCCACCACCAGGAAGCCCATTCGGTCGGTCAGGTCGAGCAGCTCCGGCGCCGGAGGATTGTGCGCCATGCGAACGGCGTTGCAGCCCATTTCCCGGAGGGTTTCGAGCTGGCGTTCGGCGGCGCGCCCATTGAACGCCGCGCCCAG
>JALOTU010000436.1 GCA_025457725.1 Verrucomicrobiota bacterium | reverse complement strand
ATGGTTGTTGTTGGTTTTCCCAAAGCCGTCCAGCCGATTCGCGGGCTGAAAGCGGCCAGCAGGTTAGCATAGAAAACGCAGCCTGCAATCGTCGGAGCGTCCCGGGCAACGAGCACCACCTAAAAATGGCCAGCGGCGCAGTGCCGATCAATCCAACGCCAAAAGCCTTGCTGATCCAACGTCACGGCCTACGCTGAGGCCTTATGATTTGCCCGCGTCGATTTTCCGGATCGAACAATCTCGTCAATGGAGGGTTTCCAGCAAACTGACACCTGGCATGCCACGCGAATCGATTGGCGCAAAAACCGTCCGGACCCGCGCAATCATAGACGGGCTGAGGCGGACCTATCCGGACGCACACTGTGAACTGAACTTCAGCACTCCCCTGGAACTGCTCGTCGCCACCATCCTTTCCGCCCAGTGCACCGACAGGCAGGTGAACCTCGTCACCGCCGATCTGTTCCGGAAGTACTGTTCCGCGGCGGATTTTGCCCGGGCCGCACCGGCGGAGCTGGAGAACGACATCCGTCGGCTGGGATTTTTTCGCAGCAAGGCCCGAAACCTCCGCTCCTGCTGCCAGTCGCTGCTGGATCACCATGGGGGGGAGGTGCCCCGAACCATGGAGCACCTCACCGCGTTGGCCGGGGTTGGGCGCAAAACCGCCAACGTGGTTCTGGGAAACGCTTTCGGCATCAACGAGGGTGTGGTGGTGGATACCCACGTGGGACGCCTCGCCCGCCGACTGGCTTTGACCCGGCACCAGGATCCGGTCAAGGTGGAGCGGGATTTGGCAAGGCTGATCCCGCGCGAGGACTGGACCCTGTTCAGCCACTGGCTCATCTGGCACGGACGCCGACGCTGCCGCGCCCGCAAGCCGGACTGCCCTGGCTGCGAGATTCGCCACCTCTGTCCCAGCGCCGGGAAGCAACCCCGGTAACGCGCGCGGGGTCGTGCAGGTGGAATCTTGGAGGGAATTTGTCGCAAACCTCGCTCCCGCCTTGATCCCGCAACCGGCGCGCGGGACGTCCCCGGTCCGCAGCAAGCCTCGACAACCCAGGACGTCCGATACTGCGGGAAGACAAGCGTCATCAGAGGTCGGTGGCTTCTGCGCTCCCGGAGGATGGCGCGGTCCGGAAAAACCAGAACACCGCACCTTGCAGGGCAGGCTCAGTCGGAACTGCGCTTCATCCGCACCAGCTCGAAGTTGCACAGGCGGATGTCGGGTGTGCCATCCGCGTCCCGCAACAAATGGCCCTCGGAATCGATGGAGACCAGCAGGTGGTTCGGCTTGGGATGGAGATCCTCGAAGCCACAACCGGCCAACCGGGTCGCCTTCAGCGTCAGGAGCGAGCCCAGGGTGGCTTCATCCACCAGTCCCTGCTCATGAGCGGCTCCCGCGTTGAGCGCGCGGTAGCAACGGGTGTCGTCCTCCGCCAGCATGTCGTCCGGCCCGTTCCAGAATCCCCAAACGGTGATGTAATCCCGATCCCGCCCCAGCAGCGGTTTGCCGTCCGGTGTCAGTAGCCGGCTCAAATCCCCAAAGCGCCGATCGTCCTTCCATGCCCGGTTCGGGGCGCGAAGGCTGCCCGTCATGTAGATGGCGCGCGGATAGACCGTCCGCAGGCCTTTGCGACTGACATCCATGGCGATGGCGAACTCCTCGAACGGGCTGTTGAATCCGTGCTCATGGATGGCCTGCTTGCGGAAGGAGGGACCGTAGGTCCACGGCAAATCGCCCATGCGGGAGACGCGCCACACCAGGTTGATGTCGTCCTTGGTCTTGGTGTAATAGACCTGATTGTGATCGGAAAGCAGTGTCTTCGGCGTGCGCCGCCAGCGTTCGGGCAGGAAGTAGTTGAACAGATCCGGATCCCGGCCCACCACCCACAAGAGCCCGCCGGTGCTTTCGGCGTGGCCGAAGATGTAGTCCACGCCGAGTATGTTGACCGCCTTGAGATGGGACGGAATCGGGCTGCCGGAAGGGGTGTCGAAGCGGCGGGCCATGTGTTTGAGGTAAAACCGTCGCGTGGCGCTGCGCACCGCCTGCTCGTGCTCGGGCGTCCGGTGCAGCAGTTCGTAGTCAATCAAGGCGTAGACCAGCTGCCCGTTGCGATCGCGCAGGAGGGTGCCGTCGGGCTGCGGTCGCAGAATCACATGCTGCGGCTTCATGTCCGCCACCTGATATCCCTTCTGCGCCAGCTCATGAATCACCATGCTGTTGACCTGGGCGACGAATCGGTCCCGCGCCTCGCCCGCCAGTGCGAGATGCTCCGCCGTCTCGACGGCATCCAGTCCCTTCACCCAGCCAAACACCACCACGTACTGGCGGAGAATGTCGATCTCCACACCAGGATGCTGCTTGATCTTGGCCTTGATCTTGGCTTGGGACCGGCCGGTCTGCCACAGCTGGAGCCGGCGGGAAGGCACGTAGATCGCCAGCGGATACTGGGTCTTGATCTGGACGGATTGCGGCCCCATGCGCCCCTGACGCAGTTCCATCAGCAGTGAGAATTCCTCGAACGGGCTGTTGAACTCGGCATTGACGAACTTGCTGATGGTGAACGTGTCCAGGGGAATCTCCTCCCCGACACGCGAGAACTTGACCACCAGATCGATCGATCGGCCGGAGACCGGGCGGGTGGGAACCCGGTACACCATGCTGGTGCCCTCGAGGCGCTGGCGGTGGGCGGCAAACCAGTCACGCTCATACCAGTTTTCCGGCTGGAGATAGCGCCAGAAGGCCCGCCCAAACTGGGTCAGGTACAGATCGCCGCCATCGTCCGTCCGAAGATGGCTGTAATCCACCCCGAGCAAGTGCAGCGACACCGCGTC
>JALOTU010000435.1:588-3809 GCA_025457725.1 Verrucomicrobiota bacterium | reverse complement strand
TATTACGACGCCAAGAACTCGTTCGCCGCCGCCGGCGTCACCCCCGTCACCTCCAACAGCAACGTCCAGAAATTCTGGTTCCAGATGAACTTCAGCCTGTAGGCCGGGGCGGCGGTCGAGGGATACGACTTCCGATCAACCAAATGTCGCAGGCCTTGACCTGTATCAAGCCCACAACGCCCGCAAGCAGTTACACTGGACGCAGCCATCATGAGAATGCGCTCAACAAAGCACGGTGTTCCGCCCTCCCTCTCCAGGGCCTGCCTCAGCGTGTTGAGCCTTGTCGCGTGCGGCATGTGGCTGGCCCTGGCCCAGGAGGACACCGCCGCAAAGCCTCAGCTTCCGCAATTGCCAAAAGTAGCGCGGCCTCCGGCGGCCCAACCGCAGGTCGGCCTGGCCACCGATGCGCATCTGAACAAAACCCCGCCGCGTGAAACCAAGGGGCTCGACCTGGTCAAACTCGGCTGGACCTACAATTGCATGGAGTGCCACAAGCTGCTCAAGCAGCCCCGGTGGCACTATGACCGTCCCATGGTGGAGCACCAGGATGTGAAGCTGCAGCATGGCAACAACCGTTTCTGCCTCAATTGCCATCACCCGACGAATCGCAACGCGTTCGTGGATTACGACGGTTCAGAGATTCAGGAGGCAGATGTCGTCCTGCTCTGCGCCAAGTGTCACGGCACGACCTACCGCGACTGGCAGGCGGGCGTGCACGGCCGCCAGAACGGGTATTGGAACAAGGAGATGGGCGAGAGCACCAAGCTGCGCTGCATCCAATGCCACGACCCGCATCACCCGGCGTTCCAGCCCATGAAACCGCTGCCGCCACTGCGATATCCGCCGCGCGCCGCCGGAGGGTCGGCGCGGAGCTCCGGTGAGAGCGGGACGCACCCCTAAACCACGATGAGCGACGCCCCAAAGAACATCGTCAGTCCGCAGACCATCGAGCAGGTGTACAAGCCGATGAACCGGCGCACCTTCTTGAAGGGCACCGCCGGCGCAATGGTGGGCATGGCCGGACTGGTGGCCGCCCTGAAGCCCTTGCTGGCGCTGGAGAAAGGCGAGATCAGCCTGGACGACCTGCTTCAGAAGCACTATCGCCAGCTCAGCCCGGAGGATCTCCAGCGCATCATGACCATGCTGGAAAAGCGGTGCGAGAAGCAGTACGGCGTGCGTCCGACCATCCAGGATCTCAAGCCGATGGACGGTGTGCAGTTCGGCTACGCCCTGAACCTGACCCGCTGCGTCGGCTGCCGCAAATGCGCCCACGCCTGTCTGGCGGAGAACAACCAGTCGCGGGACTATGATGACGACCTCAGCATGTCCTACATCCGCGTACTGGAGATGAACAAGGGCGCGATCAATCTCGAGACCTCCACGGCCTATTACGATCCGGAGTTGGTGCCGCAGAAGGACAAGTATTACATGCCGGTGCAGTGCCATCAGTGCAAGGACTCGCCCTGCACCAAGGTCTGTCCCGTGCAGGCGACCTGGCAGGAGAAGGATGGGATCGTGGTGGTGGATTACAACTGGTGCATCGGCTGCCGCTATTGCATGGCCGCCTGTCCCTATGACGCCCGCCGGTTCAACTACCAGAAGCCGACGATCAAGCCCGAGGCCATCAACCGCAATCAGGATTATCTCAGCAACCGCATCCGGCCCAAGGGTGTGGTGGAGAAATGCACCTTCTGCCTGCAGCGCACCCGCGCGGGCAAGTATCCCGCCTGCCTGGAGGTCTGCCCGACCGGTGCGCGCGTGTTCGGCAACGTTCTCGATCCGAACAGCGAGATCAACTACATCCTGAACAACAAACGCGTTTACATCCTGAAGGAGGACGTCGGGACGCTGCCGCGCTTCTACTACTACTTTGACGTATGAGAGATTACCTCACTTTTCTCTGGCGCGTCTGGCGGGTCTCCTGGCAGGGCAGCTGGAAGTTTTATGCCTGGATGATATTCCTGAGCGTTCTGGTGCTGGTGGGGGTCAATGCCTGGGCCCGGCAATTTGTGCAGGGTCTTGCCACGACGGGCATGACCGATCAGGTGAGCTGGGGGGCCTACATCGCGAACTTCACCTTCCTGGTCGGCGTCGCGGCGGCGGCGGTGATGTTGGTCATCCCGGCCTACATCTACAAGAAGGACTACATGCACGAGGTGGTGCTGTTCGGCGAATTGATGGCTATCGCCGCCATCGTCATGTGCCTGCTGTTTGTGACGGTGGACCTCGGCCATCCGGAACGGTTTCATCACATGATTCCCCCTTTCGGAATTTTCAACTTCCCCGGCTCCATCCTGTCCTGGGATGTCATCGTGCTGAACGGCTACCTGCTGCTCAACCTGCACATCGCGGGCTACATGCTCTATTGCCGGTATCGGGGCACGGCGCCGACGAAGAAGTTCTACATCCCGTTTGTGTTTCTCTCGATTGCCTGGGCGGTGAGCATCCACACGGTGACCGCCTTTCTGTATGTCGGTCTGGCGGGGCGCGCCTACTGGCATCATCCGCTGGTGCCCGCCCGTTTCCTCGCCTCGGCGTTCGTGGCCGGGCCGGCGTTGATGATTCTGGCCTTCCAGATCATTCGCCGGGTGATGAGATACGACATCGGCGACAAGCCCATCTTCACCATGCGCATGATCATGACGGTGCTACTTCGGCCTGCACGGCCACAGCGGCCTGGTGCCGTGGATCTGGACGGCCATTGCGCTGGATGTCATTGGGCTGCTGTTCCTGGTCACGCCCCTGAGCCGCCATATCGTCGGGCTGAACATCGCCTGCGTGACCTGTTTTGTGGGGATCTGGATCGAGAAGGGCATGGGGCTGATCATCCCCGGCTTTGTGCCGTCGCCGCTGGGCCAGATTGTGGAATACCTGCCGACCCTGAATGAAACGCTGGTGTGCCTGGGCATCTGGGCGCTCGGTGCCCTGATGCTTTCCTGGATGGTGCACGTGGCCATCCCGATCATGAACGGGTCGCTGCGGGCGAACCCGGAGGCGCCGGCGGTTGCCCCGCCCCATTGACGTTTGACCTGAACCCGAACACCGAAAGCCGAATGCGCAATATGATCCGAAATCCGAACGCCTGCCGGGGGCCGCACCTCTGCGGGGTTCAAGGTTCGGACTTGGAAACACGAATCTAGAAAGGACCAACACATGAACACCTCGCTTAAACGACTGATCGTCGCCCTCACCACACTTGCCCTGCCGTGGCTCGCGTCGGC
>JALOTU010000435.1:0-568 GCA_025457725.1 Verrucomicrobiota bacterium | reverse complement strand
GCCGCCTGCGTGGCGTGCCACAAGAAGGAGAGCGCCTCCATCTATGAACAGTGGGGCAGTTCGAAGCATTACCGGGGGAACATCGGCTGCTTCGAGTGCCACACCGCCAACGAGGCGGATGTGGATGCCTACGAGCATTACGGCCAGTTCATCTCCACCCTGGTCACCCCCAAGGACTGCGCCCGGTGCCACGAACACGAGGTGCAGGAGTTCAATGATTCGCACCACGCCAAGGCCGGCCGGATTCTCGGTTCGCTCGACAACACGCTCGCCGAGGTGGTCGAGGGCAATCGCGCGTTCAAGACCGCCGGCTTTCCCCATGGCGTCAGCGCGGCGGCCGTCAATGGGTGCTGGCAATGTCACGGGTCCGAGGTCAAAGTGCTGGAGACCGGGCGTCTGGATCCCTCCACTTGGCCGAATACCGGCATCGGCCGCATCAATCCCGACGGCAGCGAAGGATCCTGCACGGCCTGCCATTCGCGCCATTCCTTCAGCGCGGCCCAGGCGCGCACCCCCGACACCTGCGGCAAGTGCCACATGGGGCCGGACCATCCGCAGATCGAGATCT
>JALOTU010000434.1 GCA_025457725.1 Verrucomicrobiota bacterium | reverse complement strand
CTGGAGCTGTTCGACAAAGTTGGCGTCGTCCCGGCCCGCGTGTTTCACCGCCCAGGTTTGCATGGCGGCGTCCTGCACCAGCTTGTAGGCCTCCTCACGGGTCAGGCCCTTGCGGATCAGCGCCAGCAGCACCGTCTGGCTGTTCCACATGCCCAACGAGAGGCCGAGGTTGCGCTTCATATTCTCCGGATACACCGCCAGCCCTTCCATCAGCCGGGTGAGCAGGCCAAACATGTAATCGAGCAGGCAACAGGAGTCCGGGAAAATGATGCGTTCGGCGGAGCTGTGGCTGATGTCCCGCTCGTGCCACAGGGCCACGTTCTCCAGCGAGACCAGCGCATTGCCGCGCAACACCCGCGCCAGCCCGGTCAGGCGCTCCCAGGTGATGGGGTTGCGCTTGTGCGGCATGGCACTGCTGCCCTTCTGGCCCCTGGTGAACGGTTCCTCCGCCTCCAACACTTCCGTGCGTTGCAGGTGCCGGAACTCCACCGCCCAGCGTTCGATGCTGGCACCCACCAGCGCCATCGTGGTCTGGAATTCCGCGTGAATGTCGCGCTGCACCACCTGGGTGGCGATGGGGGCTGGACGCAAGCCCACCTGCTTGCAGACATGGGCCTCCACGCGCGGGCTGAGATGCGCGCTGGTGCCGACCGCTCCGCTGACCTTTCCCACCGCCACCGAGTAGCGTGCGGATTCCATGCGTCGCAAGGCGCGCCCAAACTCATCGTGCATCAGCGCGAGCTTGAGGCCAAAGGTGGTGGGCTCGGCATGAATGCCGTGGCTGCGCCCGATGCACGGCGTCAGGCGGTGCTTGCGCGCCTGCTTCGCGATGGCTTTGCGAACCGTCTTGATGTCGGCGAGCAGGATGTCCGCGCTTTGGACCATCTGCACGCCGTAGCAGGTGTCGCCCACGTCGCTGCTGGTGAGCCCGAAGTGAAACCAGCGGCTGGCCCGGTGATTGATCTTCTCGGCCACTGCGGTGGTGAAGGCGATGACGTCATGATTGAGGGTGCGTTCAAGCTCCTTCTGCCGAGCCACAAGACCGGGCAGGTCGGCGAGCCACTTGTCGCAACCCGCCTTGATACGGGCAAAATCCGCGCGGGGCACTACCCCCTCCTTGACCAGAGCCTGGCTGGCAAGCAGCTCGATTTGCAGCCAGAGCCTCAGCTTGTTTTCGTCCGTCCAGATGGCCCGCATCGCAGGCCGGGAATACCGTTGAATCATGCCGCAAGGGTAGGAGAAGCGGAGAACGGTTGAAACGCAAAATCAGCCCGGCGTGGAGCCGGCCTTTGCCGCGATGGCCCGAAATGCCGTCAACGCCGCCGGGTCGATGCCAGAGCGCACCGTTCCAGACCGCAACCGATATCAGCCCCGCCCCATTTTTCGGCGCGCCTCCTCAAGCGTCCGGCGCTCGCGCTCGGTCAGGCTGTGGATGCCATGCCGGGTGATCTTGTCCAGAATCGGGTCCACCTTGCTGGCCACATAGTTGTCCGAGACGTCTTCCGCATCAATGTGCGTGGCGCCGCCCGGCGAGGACGGCTTGTCCTTTCCGAAGCCGAACCACGAACGTTTTGGTGGTTCGGGCTCTTCCCCGGGCCAATAGCCCAGCTTGCGGCGCAGCAGTCGTACATAGAGGATGCCGCCCAACATGCCGCCCATGTGTGCGGCATGGGCCACATTGCTTCCCAGGCCGATGACCGCCAGCAGGTTGGGGAACAACATGCCGAAGACCGCCATGATGCCGCTTATCGTGAGCAGTGTCTTCGCTTGGAGGGTGACGGGCGGGAAGATCAGCAAAAGCCGCTCCCGGGGATACATGGTGGCAAATGCGGCGATCAGTCCAAACAAGCCCGCCGAGGCGCCCACCACCACTCCGCCAAAGTGACCCCGCCAGCCCAGGGTGGCGATCACCTGGAGAATCCCGCCCGCCGCGCCGCTCGTGAGGTAGAGCTGCCAGAAACGGCGCCGCCCCAGCGCCTGCTCGACCACACGCCCGAACACATAAATCCCCCAGCAGTTGAGCAGGATATGCGTCCAACTCCCGTGCAGGAACTGGTAGGTCAACAGTTGCCAGACATAGCCATGGCGCAATCCCTCGACACTGAGCGGGAACCACTCATGGAACCGGTAGGACCGGTTGAACGCGATTTGCAGCAGAAACACCCCGAGGTTGATGAGGATCAGCAGCGTGGTTGCCGACAGAGTCCAGCTTCGTCCCGGCCCGGTGAAGCTGCCGCCCGGTTCACGGCGCATATAATCACGATCTGCTAACATGACATCAAAGGATATTGTCTCACTGGCCAGTCTTCAAATCATCACTTGGTTGTGCACGGAACGAAGTCAAACCCCACGCTGGCCACTTCGCCATCAGTCCCGACCACCAGCCCCCGGGCGCCGGATTCCGCCTGCCTCAGCTTTTCCAACCCCGGGCGCCCCAGAACCATGAGCGCCGTGGACCAGACATCCGCTTCCGTTGCGCCGGGCACCACCACAGCCGACATGACTGCCCACTCTGCCGGCTGTCCCGTGCGCGGATCCATCACGTGTCCGTAGGTCTTCCCCTCCGCGGCAAATGACTTTTCGGCAACCGATGACACGGCGAGGGCGTTATCGCACAGGTCCACCGTGCTCAACAGACCTGCCAGAGGCCCGGGAAGGCCCCGGGGGATTTCCACCGCTGTGAGCGCACTGCGAACGCCGTTCTCGAGCAATAACTGCGCGGCCTGATCGATGGCATACCCTTTGCCGACGGCTCCCAGATCCAATGCCAGGCCTGCCCGGCGGAATCGCACCGTCCTGCGCGCCTCATCAAAGTCAACATGACGAAAGCCGACCATGGAGCGTGCAGCCTCAATCTCCGCTTCCGCCGGTAGACGCCCGCTGGCTTCACGGAATCCCCAGCACAGCATCAGGGGCCCGACCGTGATGTCAAATGCCCCATCGCAGTCCTCCCATAGCGTCCGTGCGCGCAAGAGCAGGCTGAAAACCTCGGGCGAAACCTGAACCGGCTCCACCGATGCCCGGGCATTCAGGCGGGCGATCTCGGAGGTTGGCCGAAACGCGCTGAGCAACGCCTCCA
>JALOTU010000046.1 GCA_025457725.1 Verrucomicrobiota bacterium | reverse complement strand
AGGGTTTCCCTCACCACAGGCTGCATTCCGGTGGAGGTTTCGGCCGGAACCGCCTCGTACTCGGACTGGGGCGCGGGCGGGGCGGCGGCTTTCTGCCCGGGCGTGGGCGGCGGCGCGGCAGGCCCCGGCTCCTCCATGACGCGATCGATGGAGAAGGCGTCGATGGATGCGGCGTCGGGCAGGGTTTGCGGAACGGGCGACTCGCTTGGGGCAGCCTGCGCTTCGAGCATTTCATCGCGCACCCGCGCGGCCTCCATCAGCAGGAACTCCCACTGACCCGAAATGGTTTCGCGACCGGGATCCTCGAAGGGGAGGAGGTGGAAGGAGCCGCCCGGAAGACAGAGCATGTTGTTCAAGGCCTCGGCTCCGGTCACGTCGCCGATTTCCCCATGAATGATTTGTCCGCTCCGGATATAGAGCCGACCGCGCAGGCCGGCGCCGGTGATTTCAAGAATCGAGCTGTTGGCGGCCAGGCATTCCATCTGGATCACGTCCGGAAGACTCACTCTGCGGAGCACGCCATGAAACCCGTCCTCTTTGGGCGCGCTCAACAGGCTGTCCAACGCCGCATGGATGTTTCTCCACCCGTTTGACTCGACGGGTTTGTCGAGAACCAGTTCGGCCCCCGCCGTCAGGCAGGCCGCTCGTTGCTCCAGCGAGGCCTCCCCGGTCAGCACCACCTTGAGCACATGGGGGAACCGGCGCTGCACCAATCCCAGCAACTGCACGCCGTCCAGGACCGGCATGTTCACGTCCAGCGCAATCAGATCGACGGGGGAGTTTTGCAAGCAGGCCATGGCCTCGCCCCCGGAAGGAGTGGTGGAGACATCCCATTTTCCACCGCTCAAGTGCCGGAGCAGCTGACAGGCTGAGCCGAGAAACTCCGGGTTGTCGTCAACCAGCAGGATCTTTTTCTTCTGGGATTCCGTGGTCATAACTCAGGCAATCCCCGTCGTCGCAGGTGGAGCAGTGCCCGTTGCCCTTCATTGTGGGTGGGTATTGCCGGCTGCCAATTCAAAAATGCGGCACCCGTCAAGGCAGGCTGAGTTTCAATCCGCCAGCACGGTTGGCCATTCGCTGGCGGGAGACCTGTTGCAGTGCCTTGCCGGCGGCCAGCTGAACCCACTCGTCGGGGTCCTTGAGCAGCTGCCGAAGATGACCCGCGCATGAGCTGTCTTCCAGGCGGCCCAAGGCCTCCGTCGCGGCCAGCCGGATGTCCCGGTCGAAATCCTCCATGGCCCGAATGAGCATCTGCAACACCTGAATGCGTTTGGACGAACTTTCGGTGGGCCCGAGCAGGGGATCCCTTTCCTCCGGCCTTGCCCCCCCCCGCATGCGAGCCAACACCGAGCTGGCGGCGTGGCGCACCCAGTATTCCCTGGCCTGGGTCAGGGGTTGCAACACGGCCATCGCCCGTTGGGCCCCTTCCGAGGATTGCCATTCCGGATCCAGCACGTTCAGCACGGCGGCCGCCGCGCTGCGCACCGAGGAGGTCGCGTCCGCAAGTGCCCCCACCAGGTGCTCGACCGCGCCCTGATCGCCGATGCGGCCCATGGCAATCACCGCCGCCTCTCGCACATCATGATCCGGATCCTTCAATACCCTGGACAGCCTTTCGAGCGCCTCCGGGCAACCCATCTGCCCCAGGGCGTCCACCGAGGCTTTCCGCACACTCCAGTGCTCATCCTCCAGCCGGTCCATGAGAAAGGGAACACAAGTCGCATTGCCCATGCGACTCAGGGAGCTGGCGGCCGCCGCGCGCAGCAAGGGCTCCGGATCGCTCAGCGCCTGCGAAAGGGCGACGACATACTCATCGCCTTGATAGTTCGCCAGCTCCTCGGCCGCCGCCACGCGCACCTGAACGTCGGGGTCTGTCAGGCACTCCGTCAGCACATCCGCCACACGATTGTCCTGCACGCGCGCGAGCGCTTCCAGGGCAAAGCGGCGGGTGAAATGACTCTTGTCGCGCAAGGCATTCAACAGGTCGTCGAAGGCGGCTTCTCCCAGCGCCGCGGCCTGGTGATATTCCCCCAGCGCCACCAGCACGCGAATGTGCTCTCGAGTCTCCGCGGGTTCCCAGCCAAGTTGCTGCAGGCAACGGGCGGCGGCGGCGCGCACCGCGACGACCGGGTCATTGAGGAGGGGTTTGAGATAGGGGATCGTGCGCTTGTCGCCAAATCGCCGCAGGCTCAGGGCCCCGGCCTCGCGAACCATCGGCTCCGGATCCCTCAAGGCAGCCAGCAGGGGGGGGAGCGCCACGGCGTCCTTGATTCTTGCCAGGGATTCCACGGCCGCCAGGCGCACCTCGGCGTCCCGGTCGGACAGGCTGGCTGCCAGAAGTTGAACGTGCTTCGCGTCACCCACCTCGCCAATGCTCTGCACCGCTTGCCGGCGCGCGGCCGAGTTCTTCGATTTCAGCTTTTGGGTGACCCACCACTGCATAGGTTTGCGATGCGACTTGAGTTTCCGGTGCAACGTAAGCCATTTGCATGCCTCAGAGGGGGTGGGCCGCCCTGCGTGGCTCGCAGCGGATTGGCTGGGGACCGCTGTTCGGAAACGAGACAAACCCGCGTCAGCCGACCGTGGCACTCCATACGAGACTCTGATGACGGTAATCTGAATAGGCTTGCACGACTACTGCTGGCCGGTTGATCCTCCCTTCATTATGAGCACGCCCGTACGCTTTACGCTTCCTGAATCCGAGCTTCCCCGAGCCTGGTACAATCTGCAGGCGGACTTTTCCGAGCCACTCCCTCCCCCTCTGAATCCGGGGACCCGGGAGCCGGTGTCGCCGGAGATGATGACGGCCATTTTTCCGGAGAACCTGGTCGAGCAGGAGATGAGCAGCGAGCGGTACATTGAGATTCCCGATCCGGTGCGGGAAATCCTGGCCCTGTGGCGCCCCACGCCCCTGCTGCGCGCCGTGCGGCTGGAGCGGGCGCTGAACACTCCCGCCCACATCTACTACAAATATGAAGGCGGCAGCCCCGCGGGCAGCCACAAGCCGAACACCGCGGTGGCACAGGCCTTTTACAACAAGGAAGCGGGCACCAAACGGCTCGCCACCGAAACCGGCGCCGGCCAATGGGGCTCCTCCCTCGCCTTCGCGTGCAAGCTGTTCGGATTGGAATGCACCGTCTACATGGTCAAGGTGAGCTTCCACCACAAGCCGTATCGCGGCTTGATGATGCAATCCTGGGGCGCCGAGGTCTTCGCCAGTCCCTCCGATCGCACGGAGTATGGGCGGAAGGTGCTGGCCACCGATCCGGATTGTCCGGGCAGCCTCGGCATGGCGATCAGCGAGGCGGTGGAGGACACGGTGACGTCCAAGAACACGAAATACGCCCTGGGCAGCGTGCTGAACCATGTCTGCCTCCACCAAAGCGTCATTGGGGAGGAGGCCATCAAGCAGATGCAGCTGGCCGGTGAGGAGCCGGATGTGATCATCGGCTGCATCGGCGGCGGCAGCAATTTTGCCGGCGTGGCCTTCCCCTTCATCCGCGAGAAACTCAAGCATGGCAGGAAGTACAAGATTGTGGCCGTGGAGCCTTCCGTTTGCGCCTCCGTCACCCAGGGCGAACTCAAGTACGACTTCGGTGATACCGCCGAAATGACCCCGTTGCTGATGATGCACACCTTGGGGCACGGCTTCATCCCCCCGAAGATTCACGCCGGCGGCCTCCGTTATCACGGCATGGCCCCCATGGTCAGTCACGCGGTGAAGCTGGGGCTGGCCGACGCGGTGGCCTACCCGCAGACCAGGGTGTTCCAGGCGGCGGTGCAGTTTGCCCGCACCGAGGGCATTCTGCCCGCTCCCGAACCCTCCCACGCCATCGCCGCGGCGATTGATGAAGCGATCCAGTGCCGGGAGGAAGGCCGGAAAAAAGTGATCCTGTTCAACCTGTGCGGCCACGGCATGCTGGACCTGGCGTCCTATGACGCGTTTCTGTCGGGGAAATTGACGGATGATTAAAAGGATGGCGCCGCAAGTTCCCGCCTCCGCGGCTTCACCAAACCTGGCTTGCCGCACTCTCGACGGGGGCAGCCGTGGGAGAAGGGGCTATTCCTCCACGGGCACGACGAGGTTGTCCATGATGTAGTCCTTGCGTTCGGGGGTGTTCTTGCCCATGTAGAACTCGAATACCGGTGCCGCGTCCGGCTTGGGCGCGTATTCCACCCGGCTCAGCCGCATGTCCTTGCCGATGAATTGTTGAAACTCCTTCGGACTGATTTCCCCCAAGCCCTTGAAGCGGGTGATCTCCGGCTTGCCGCCGAGTTCCTTCACCGCCGTATCCCGCTCGGCTTCGCTGTAACAGTAAACGGTCTTCTGCTTGTTGCGCACCCGGAACAACGGGGTTTCCAGCACGTGCAGATGACCGTCGTGGACCAGCCGTTCGAAGAACCGGAAGAAGTAGGTGATCATCAGATTGCGGATGTGCATGCCATCCACGTCCGCGTCGGTGGCCAGGATGACCTTTTCGTAACGCAGGGCGTCGACGGTGTCCTCGATGGCGAGGCTCTGCATCAGGTTGTAGAGCTCGTCGTTCTTGTACATCACGTCGCGCTTGAGATCCCAGACGTTGAGCGGCTTGCCCTTGAGCACAAACACGGCCTGGTTGTTGACATCACGGCAACTGGTGATCGAACCGGCGGCCGACTGGCCCTCGCAGATGAACACCATGGTGCCGCCCCCCTTGCCCTTCCTCTTGTCGTAGTGATGTTTGCAATCCTTGAGCTGCGGGATGCGCAAGGTGATGGCCTTGGCGCGGTCGCGCGCGAGCTTCTTGACCTGTTGCAGTTCCTTGCGCAGCTGCTGGGTGTCCTTGACCTTTTCGACAATCCGCCGGCCAATCTCCTTGTTGCGGTTGAAGAAATGCAGCAGCTCCTCGCGCACGCTGTTGACCAGGTCGGTCCGGATCTCCGTGTTGCCCAGCTTGTTCTTGGTCTGCGACTCGAACACCGGATCCTTCAGCCGGATCGACACCGCGCCCACCATGGACTGCCGCACATCGTCCCCGTCAAACTTGCTGCCGGTGTATTCGTTGACCGCCTTGAGCAGGCCCTCGCGAAACGCGCTCAGGTGCGTGCCGCCGTCACTGGTGTACTGTCCGTTGACAAAAGAGTAGAAGGTCTCCCCGTAGCGGCTGTTGCTGTGCGTGAAGCAGAACTCCAGCGTCTTGCTGGTGTAGTGCAGGGGCGCATAGATCGGCTCGCTGCCATCCGTGGCCATGTCCTCCATCACCAGGTCCATCAGGCCCAGGCGCGACTGGAACGCCTTGCCGTTGTAGAGCAGCTTCAGGCCGGTGTTCAGGTAGCTGTAGTGCCGCAGGCGGTGCTCGACATGTTCGGGGCGGAATTCGGTTTCCTTGAAGATGGCCGGGTCCGGCTCGAATTCGATGTAGGTGCCGTCCGGCTCATTGGCGTTCTTTCCCTCCCTTTGCCCCTTCAGCTTGCCCTGCCTGAAGCTGGCCTCCGCAAACTGGCCCTCGCGAAAGCTGCGCACGAGGAAGGATTTGGACAGCGCGTTGACCGCCTTGGTGCCGACCCCGTTGAGGCCGACGCTGAACTGGAACACGTCGTCGTTGTATTTGGCGCCCGTGTTGATGCGGGAGACGCAATCCACAATCTTGCCCAGCGGAATGCCCCGCCCGAAGTCGCGCACGCCCACGCGCGTGCCATCGATGGTGATCCGGACCTCGCGACCGTGCCCCATGATGTATTCGTCGATGGCGTTGTCGATCACCTCCTTGAGCAGGATGTAACAGCCGTCATCGTAGTGCGCGCCGGTGCCGACACGACCGATGTACATGCCGGTTCGCAGTCGGATGTGCTCCAGCGAGGACAGCGTCTTGATCTTGCTCTCGTCGTAATTGTGCTTTGCTTTGGGCCTGGCCGCCATGTTTGGGCAGGCAGGATGAAAGGAAGCGGTGAAGTTGGCGACAAAAAGTTGCGGCGGAAATCCGGTGTCGGCCGTTCGGCTCCGCGCCTCCGGGGTTTCTAAAAGAGCCAGGTGAAACCCAGCGAGAAGTACAGGCCCTGGTCCAACTGCAATTCGGCCTGGCGTCCCCCGCTGGAGAATTCCACGTTCCCCAGCGACATGAACTGGGCGCTGCCATAGAAATAAGCGTTCCGCTCCACGTGCACCTGCGTGAGCACCCCCACGTATCCGCCATACAACCAGGACGTCTGGCGAATATCCCCGGAGGTGGAGGACTGGCCGGTGCCGGTGTTCAGGGTTTCGGTGTAGTCGTATTTGCCGTCTGCCAGTCCCAGGGCGAACCCGCCCATCGCTTCGATGGACCAGTGCCGGTTCAGATCCCAATGAAAGTGGGGCCCCAGTCGAAGGTTGTAGAGCATGGTTTCAATCTCACGCGACGCGGACAGCGTGCCGATCCCTGTGGATTGCCCGGTGCCCGTGATGTCCGTGGCCAGGGGCACGCCGCCATCGGGACTGCCGCGGTACCCGGGCAAGGGAATGACCTGCCCCGCAGTGGAGTAGGTGACGGTATTCGCGGAAAAGGTCGCATCCGATGTGGCATCGCCGCCAACCTTGATCGGCACCAGGCTGAAGCCCACTTCCCAGGAGATCCAGGTCTTGCCGATGCGCTTGAGGGTTCCGCCATAGGCCAGATCCAGGCCGAACTGAGGGTCGCTGTTCGCGGTGGACGAATCGGCGGCGTTGAAGGTTGTGCTGCTGCTGAAGGTGAGCGTTTCCGCTCCGGCATCATATTGCGACGCGTTGTCGTAACCCCAGTTGGAGGTGTAACCGCCCGCGTTGCCGGTATTGTCGGTCAGCACGAAGCCATCATCATAAACACCCGGCCCGGCAGGCGAGGTGTCAAAGGTGCCGCTCTGGCTGAATTCCGCGTTGATGTTCGCCCCGATCAGCACCCCCGCTCGAAAGTGCCGGATCAGGGGATCCTTGGCCCAGACCGACGAGCCCGGCACGAGCAGGACGACCGCGCCCCAGAGCACGCACCAAGCCCCTGTCCGCCCGGGGCGCGCGATCCGGCATGATGATCTCGGGTGATCGGGATTCATGGCAGTTCGATCACCTGGTAGAAGCGGGAGGACACGTTGGAAGGTGCGGACAGCGTTCTCGGGGGGCCGTAGTCGAGCCATTGCAACCGGTTCGCTCCGGAAGGAGTGGCAACCACCGGCAGGGAGCCCTTGGCCTCGCTGAAACTCGCCTGTTCGTCATACACCACCTGGTAGCGGGCGCCGGCTGTCGCCGGCCATTCCAGCAACATGCGTCCGTGATTCAGGTTGGTGAACCCGATCTGGACGATGCGACTCACCGTGATGCCGGAACCTTCCAGCGGTGTGAGATCCAATCGCGGCGTGCCATAGGCAGCCAATGTCGGATCCCCGCCCGCGGTCCGGGCTGGATTGAAATACTCCAGGACAAGCTCCATCGCCTGGCCTCCTTCCAGCGGAGCGCCGTGCGCCACGTAGGGGGTGGTGCCGTTCGTGCCGGTCACATTCACCAGAAGATTGGTCAGGCCACCCACCAACAGCCGCACGGAGTCCACCCCGGAGGTGCTGACATTCTCCAAGCGCACGCGTTGCTCCATCCAGCCGGTCTGCGGGTTGAACCGCTGGGTCGAAACCAGGCTGGCCACAATCTGGTTGGTCAGCGGCGTGAGGATGGGAACGTTGGTGGTGTAACTATTGTTGGCGGTGTTCGTGTCCGAGATCCCGGAAGCTCCGACGGTGCCGGAGATCAGATTGGCCGAGGCGGCATTGGTGGCGAGAACCGTGACCGTTGCCGCGGCGGATTGTTGATTGGTGAGGGTGCCGACGGAAAACAGGATGAATCCGTTGACCAAGGCCAGCTTCCCCGTCGGGCTCAGGCTCAGCAGGCTGACCTGGGCGGGGAAGGGATTGGTGACCATGACCGGCTGGGCGGTATCCGGACCGGCGTTGGTGACGAGGAGTTGGTAACTGAAGGAATCGCCCGGGAACACCCCGTTGACGGGGCCGCGGATCGAGAGGCCCAGATCCGCCTCCGGAGGCAGTTCAATCGAGGAAATGACTTGATTGGTCGCGGGGGTGGTTCGGCCGTCATCGCTGATGGCCACCCGGAACGTGTTGGTGAGGAACCCGACATTGGTGCCGCGCAACTCCAACCCAACGCGGATCACGCCGTCCTTGGGGAAGGAGCTGGTGGGGATGGCAAACACCACCAAACCGGGCGTGTTGGTAAAGCCAAATTCATTGGTCGCGCTGACAAACGCCGCGTTTGAGTTGTATTCACTGGTGATGACACCGGGATTCAGGTTGAGACCCGTGGCGTTGCTCACGGTCAGGCTGTAGGTGATATTGCTGCCCAGGAGAATGGGGCTGGGCGTGTTCGTCAGGGTGAGAATGAAGTCCTGCGCGGGAACACGCGACACACCCAGAAGGAGACACAGGCAGGCCGCGACCCGCACGCCCTTCTCGACGGCCGGAACCGAAGCAGCCCGCGCGAGTTGTTGGCCTTTGCCGCATCCCATAGTCGAAAGTGCAGTCTTCCATATCACCTTCTCCGGGCAAGCACATTTGCGGGTCCGGCCAGACCGCCGTCACCGCACGGCTCTCGGCTGGCGACTTCCATCCTGCGGTTTTCTTGTGTCCCCCTCAGATGGACCTATCTCAATAAGGACGGACCCAGATGACCAGGCTTTGGCAACGCCCGACTTCGTTTCATCGCCGTACCTGGCAGTGATCGCTGCGTCCTGCCGCGCTCAAGTTGAGCCGGGCGCAGAGATCCCGGGAGATCTCAATCTGACGTCCGGCAGGCAGCGACAATGCTGTGGGGGCCTGAGTGGGGGAGGATTGGGCGCGACTCCAACTTCCTCTCATGTTCGTTCTTTATCAAGAAAGTCAAAAAATGCGCCACTGGGAGCGAATGATCATGTCGTTCGTGCCCGAATTCCGAAGAATGACCTTTGCGGTGACCGGAGCTGCCAACGTAAATTCGTTCGTCGCGAATCGAATCGACAACCGCAAGCCGTCTCGTGCATCTCCCCTGTTTCCTTCGGGATTTTGATCCGCCGGACGACATTCTGGGGCGCTCCGCGCCCTCTCGACCACTTCCGGCATCACCACGAGGTCTCCGTCATCGCAAATTGTGCTTTGGCCGGTGTCAGTGACGAAAACAGGTTCCGACTGAGAAGCACTCATCTGCTGTTCGAGCATTTTATGCCCTCCTGTTGGTGGCAGGGGAGGCAAATTGTGTATTACTCTGAGTCGGATTGGATCAGACAAGTGGAACCGTTTCTCAGTCCTCGACCAATTCCAGTAACGAACTTCGAGCAGGTACACTCCGTTAGACGGAAATTGGAACAGCCACAATCTCGATATTCTCGCCGGCTGAATACGTCTGATTCGTTGTTGAAAGCCCCATCTGCCAACCAGATGTGTCCGGGCCGGTAGCGCGAGCAAATTGGTCCGCGTTGATTTCTGACGCGAGGCATTGAAAACCCGCGTGGATTGCCACCAACACTGTGATGAGCGGCCGGACCACTTTCGGCAAACCCAATCCCACGCCAGCAAATTCTTTAACATCACTACCAAGCCTGGCAGTCCGAAGCATCGCGTTATTCAATTCTCTTGCATCGCGTCGTCAGGCGGCGCGTTGGTGGGAGTGCCGCCGTTGGTGGGAGTGCCGCCGGGTGCATTCCCATTCTCGGGTTCTGTGATTGTGAATCTCAATGGTCCGGCAGGTACCCACACTCGTTCTACCGACTCTTGCTGTTTGTAAACTTCTCGCGATACAGACAGTGTGTAGTCGCCCGCATTTGTCATGTGGAAAATCTCGCTGAGCCACGCGGGCATGTCATATGTCTGCCCTGGTTGCAATTGTTGGAATCCGGTGTGATACTTCGCGCCTGCCTCCAGCAACATCAGCCCGATCTTGGTCGGAGCCACCTTCTGTCCGTGGGCGTCCTGGAGATCGAATCGATAATTAGAATATCCGTCATAGAACGGGAATCTACCAATGTTTGTGGAAACGTTTTTTAGGGAGATTGTGGCAAACACCTTTTCACCCAGTTGGACTACGGTGTTGCTCAGAACGATGGAGAGCCGAAAGCCTTCCGTGACGGGCCCGCTGACACTGTTGCTTGTGGGCGTCAACCCGCTCGGTTGGCCCAACAGCACATGAGAGAGAACAGCGATTACCCCTGAGATAAAGATAGCAACCTTCATGACTTCGCGACGGGCTCATTCTGCACAAGCAATTCTGCACAAGCACCGATTCTCAAGCTCATTTGGCCAGTGTCAGTGACAAAAACGAGGTCCGCTTGAGAAGCATTCATCCTCTGTTCGAGCTATTCATCGTGAGCATGGCAGTGTTTACGAAATAATCTTCGGAACTGTGAGCATGGCAGTGTTTACGAAATAATATTCGGAACTGCCCGGAACGGAGCAATGGGTTTGTTCTCGTCCATCTTCACTCTGTGCCCCCGCCAGTGTTGTCACGGTCTAAGAGGTCTTTCTCTTGCGCAGGAGGCTTGGACTCAGATGGTGATTCCGGCCGACCTTCGCCAATCAGGCGGAATTTAGCAGTGCCGGAACGGGCTGACCAGGAGCCGCGTCTGAGTTCGGCCGAGACTTCATAATCCCCTGGAAGGCTCAGATCGTAGATCTTGTCCAGACGCAGAATCTCGCGATGCTGGCTTCCGGGGGGGATCTGATCTCCTCCCATTGAACCATCACGAGGGCCTGGTCTAATTGGGGGAACCTCGGGGCTGATGTCCCGGCCGTTTCGCGTTACAGAGAAGAAAAATGGGTAATTGATCCAGGACGCCCAGCCAAAGCGCACTGGCTCACCGCCAGTGTTTCGGATCAAGATTGCAGCACACACAGGCTGTCCAATAGTCAGGTTTGTTCTAATTGTCAGATTCGTTGAGCAAACACGTATCGACATCTGGATCCCGTTCGTCGGCACACCCCACTGACCCTCTGGAAATTGCTCTGCAGGCAGCATCTCCCGGGCGTAGTCACCTTGCAAATCACCCGTTGCCCGCATTTGCCATTCCTCGCGAAACGTCTCCCCGCCAATTGATCTCGTGTTGAAGACTTGGTTCGTTGCCCCAGCTTTGCAGTCGATGGGTGCGATGGTGATCAGCAGTCCGAGTCCAGCAAGGCCGGGTCCGCTCAGATGTGTCGACCCCAGTTTGAGCTTATGGAGGTTCATGGGCAGGAGCACGCGGATGAGTTTGTTGTCCATGCTGTTTAAACAGTGTTGCAAGTCCACCTCAGACGCCGGACCGGCCGGGGACGAGCCTACTCCTTGACAACCTCAGCACATACCGGGTCTGAAATCAACAAGCCAAACTGCGAAGCCGTCATGAACGAGGTGCGGTTGGTCATGGCCTCGAGATTCGGAACCCCGTTCGTCATAGGCACACATAGGCGGAGGCGGACTTCCAGCCGATAGGTTCCGGAATTCGTGATGATAAACATTTCGTCGGGTCGGAATAGGACATAGCTATTGTCCAAAATGCTCCGGTACTTCCGTTGGCGAGTTGTGTAGGGCTTGGACGGAGCCTTGCTGGCAGCATTACCAGCAGGTGTCTTTTCGACCGCATGCCCTTGGGAATCATACAGCTCGAAGTCGAACCACTCATCATGTGCGATCAGTGAGCAAAAAACTTCGTTGGTGCTTGTGGAAACGAGACCATAATGAATTTCCTCATCTGATCTGAATCGCTCTTGTGAATGGGAGTCCCTCCACCCACGCAGCATCAACATCATGTGTGGAGTAATGGAGACGAGATTCGTGACCGCATGGGCCTTATTGGCCAACACAACCGCCAGCATAACAACGTGAAGGAGGAAGAAGCAACTTCGTTTCATGGCGATATGCTATTCATGAAAGACACCGAACCAGTCGGGAAATGCATCGCTATCAACTACTGGGGAAGCCTGAGTCACATTCGTGGCACCCGTGCCGCCAACCAGGCAGGCATCTCCGTTCATGCTCCAACCGTTGGTGCCGAGATGCCCGTCAAACTTTGAAGCAATTTTCACCCGCCATTTCATATTGGCGCTGAGTATTGGGGGAGCCCAATAGAATTCATTTGCGATGGGTTGGAAATCGAAGAACGAGGGTCTATGGAGCTCAATTTTTCCCAGCGCTGCGATCGAGCATAACTGCCCATTACTGAATCTCAGGCTCGTGCCAATGCTGACAGAACCGCCTGAACCGCTAATGAACCAACATGATGTGGGCAACTCTGTCAGAAGCTCGTCGTCCACCCGATAGTTCGTAGGTTGGGGGTTGAACAAGTGAAATTCGTCGTACTCCTCGTTCACGTACTTGTCGGGCAAATGCCAATGGGATACATGATCAACAAAGCTCAAGGTCGGATCAAATTCCACATTGAAAGTAACCTTCTGTCCCACACAAAACTCAGCGTTTGTCACCACCTTGTCCGGTTCCAGTTGGACTCCATTCGCTTCGATAAACAGTTTGTGCTTGGTCGCGCTTGCCTCCGCGTGGAAATGCCTAGCGTGGGGCACCTGGAGGTTGAGGTCGGCCTCCGCGTTGTCCAGCTGCACGGTCCAAAGTTTGGAATCATCACCCAGAGGCATGCCCAGCATCCGGATGCGGGACGCCGCCACGTCGTGTGTCGGGGTGTGGAACCACCGGTATCGGTCAGCTACGATTCAAACGGGCTGCTGAGCGGGCAGGGTGGCGATTTTCCTGCCGGTCAATTGGTGGAAGCGCCAGCCCAACGTGAGCCCCAACACGGCCAACCCCAGAGCCAGTCCCATCCAGATCCCCACCGCCCCGAGCGCAACCCGGAAGGCCAGAACGTAACCCACTGGAATGGCGAGGCACCAATAGGCCAGCACGGCGGTGATCGCGGGCATCCGCACATCCTCCATGCCCCGCAGGGCAAAGATCGCGGTGACCTGTTGGCCGTCAAAGAGCTGAAAGACGGCGGCAACCATGAGCAGCGATGCCGCCAGGCTGACCACCTCGAGGTCCGGCGAAAAGAGCCCGGCGATGGAGTGTCGCAGCAGCAGGAACATCACTGCAAAGCTCCCCATCACCAAGGCGGTGCAGCCCATGCCGTTGAATCCCACTCGCCGCAGTTTGGGCCAGTCTCCCCGGCCCCAGGCGTGGCCCACACGGATTCCAACCGCGTTGGCAAATCCCAGCGCAAACATAAACGTGCTGGCCGCGCAGGTGATGGCAATCTGGTTGGCGGCCATGGCCTGCGCCCCCAGCCAACCCGCCATCAGCCCCGCGAACGTGAAAGCCCCGACCTCAAGGAAATGCAGCACGGCGACCGGCAGGCCGAACGTCCTTAAGCGGCGGAATTGCCCGCCTGAAAATGGCGCCAGCCAGCGCCTGGGCAACCAGGGCTTCAATTTGCCGTCGCGGCACAGGAGCCAGACGGTTCCGGCGAACACCGCCGTGCGTGCGATCAAGGTCGCGAGCCCAGCCCCGGCGACTCCCATGGCCGGTGCTCCCCAGTGCCCGTAAATAAACAACCAGTTCAACAGGATATTCAGGAAAACGCCGCCGGTGCAGATCAGCATGGGCTCCCACGGGTGCCCCAACGCTTCGCTGAACTGCTTGATCGACTGCGACAGCAGCACGGGCACGAGCGAAACGGCGATCAGCAGCA
>JALOTU010000433.1 GCA_025457725.1 Verrucomicrobiota bacterium | reverse complement strand
CAACACCAAGCCGGTGGTTTTTGTCGTGGGGCATGAACCGCTGGTGGCGATGCCGGACATGGACAACGGGCGAGTGCGGCACAAGGGCGACTCGCTCGATGCGCATCCGGCCAACGCCAAGCGCTTCCTGGACCTGATGCGGCAATACCGGGTCAAGGCGTATCTCACGTCGCATACGCACAACACGTCAGTGACCAATCTGAACGGGGTATGGCAGATTGACTCGGGCCACGCGCGCGGCTTGGGGGACAAAGGCGCCCGGAGCACGTTCCTGAAGCTGCATGTGAAGCGTTCCGGCTGCCTGCTGGACGTTTACCGGGACGACGGCAACGGCGGGCCGTACACTTTGACGCGGTCAGTGGTGCTGGATTGAGCGGGTTGACTGACTCAGCCTGGCGGCGGCCGTGCTGGGGGCAGCAGCGGTGGCTCGAAAGGCCGGCAGCATTGCTCAAGCGCACCCGGAGCAACGAAAGGAAATCACAGCCATCCACAGTGGGGTGAAATGCGAAGTTGGCGTGGGCAGGTTCTCCCGCCACAAGCACGGATGCAAAAGACCCGACGTTTCACGCCAACCCGCTCCAAGCTCTGCGTCCTCCGGCAACTCGGCAATCTTGTCCCGCCGCATGGCATGAATTGGTTTTGGCGCTCCGCGATTCAGAGTTCATTCGTGCCGGAACGAGGTTCCGTCGTTGGTTGCCTTCCTCGTTAGGATATGATTGCCAATGTCTGATGGCCGCGGACTCACCTGACGTGTTGGGATGCCAAGTGTTGAAATTGAATTGTCTTCTCGGTCCCATTCGTCAGATGCACCGTCAAACTGTCGGCTGATAACTCGACAGATTCCACCGGGCAGGCTGCCGCATTTGCCGTAGGACAGAGCGCGTAAAGCAGCGTGATATTGTCTGCCGCTTCCTTGCGATAGATCGCTGTCGGAATGGGGCGGATGCCGCCGTAGCCGCCGCCATGATCGGGCAGCCAGCCTTGAACAACCGGCTCTTTCTGGCCCTTCACGATCTGCACGCTGTCGGCCCCGAACGCCAGCACGGTCAGGTTCGGACCGGCATTCTGGGTGGCGACGCGCAGCCCCTCCGCCACCACGTCTTCAGCGTCGAGGTGGAAGAGCGCTTCGTAGGTGTGCGGTTTGCCGTCCCGCGGCTCCAGTTCATCGGCGATGATGAACAGGTCGGGCTTCAAGTAGAAGACGTGTCGCGTCTGGCGGACCAGGCGTTGTGCCTGCGGCCCCCAGCCTTCGTCATAAACAGCCGCGGCGTGGTCGAAAGAAGCGTTGCTCTCCCAAACGTGGGGAGGTGGCGTCTTTACGACGAAAGTCTCCTTGGACTCCTGGCGGCGATTCTGCTCCAAGCCATCCACGAGCACCACGTTATGGGCCCGGCTGCTGCGCACGTAGCGCCGCCAATCGCTTGCGTCATACGCGTAGGTGCCGCCCTCGACCAGCAGCGGACACCCAAAGGCGGTGAGAATTACGGTGAGCTTGTCCTCATGCTGGTGTCCAAAGCCAAACGGCCCACCGTCCATGCAAAGCCAGAGTGCGTCGCGATTCCAGCCACTACGCAGGATGAACTGGCCCGCGTAGGGAAACAAGTGCGAGGTGTGGTCGGGCAATTCGCCCTCCCTGCCGTCCGTGGCGGCCCACAGGAAGTCTGCGCGCTTCGGGAACAGCTCTGCCCCCTTTTCCAGGTAACTCATCACGCTGCCCGCGCGGGAATCGTTCAGTGGCGGCATGGTCCGGTCCGGCTGCATGGAATAGAGGAAATAGGCGAACATCTTTTCCATCTTAGCCAGGTAATCGCCCGGCACCTCGAAGCCCGTGCGAGACACCAGTTTCACCGGGCCGAGAAAACTGCGGAGGGCGACGCCGTGATAGGCGGGCGCGAGCTCGATTTGCGCGCCGTCCGGATACACCTGCACGTCCAACTCGCGATAGAGCCGGCCAAGCGCCGTCTCGCGCCAGAGCTTCGCATCTTTGAATTCGGGGAACAACGCGCCGACATGATAGAGGCCATTGGCTTCCGTCGTGAGCCAATTGCCCTGCCGGTGGAATTTCGTCAGGTATTGTGCGTGTTCGACAAAACTCTTCACCATCAACACGAGCGCCTCGTCATCGAACGCCTTGGCCGCCAGGAAACGGGGAAACACCTCCGGCCATACCTTGCCGGTGCGGATGCCGGCCTCGATGGTGCGCCACCGGGAGAAGGCGCCATTAGCCGGCGCGTCCAGCGGCACCGGGCAGTCATGCACCCAGCTCTCCAACTGGGCGACGAATTCGCGGGCGTATTGCTCGTCACCGGTCGCGTAAAAGGCGCGAGCGAGGTCCAGCCACATCGGATGCCGGCTCAGCTGCCAGGTCCACTCGTGGTTGCGCGGCCATTTCGAGTCGGCCTGCGTCGTCGGATTGAACGCCCAGTCAATCTCATCCCCGAACTGCCACGGAATGCCGATGCTGGTGAAGCGATGCTTGAGCGCGTTCTCCGCTCCGGCGTCGCGGAAGTTAGACTCCCGACCGACTGCGGACGGATCCAACCCCCAGCTCGGCAGTTGCCGAGTGCGAAAATGCTCGGCCAAGGCGTGTTTTGCAGCGACCCAATCGGACTTGACGATGGCCGCTTTGACATCTGTCAGGTCTGGGCGCGATACATCCACGCCGGCGAAAAGCTCCTCGTCGGTGAGTCGCGGGCCAGTGGTCGTTGGCGGCGCGGGGGCGGCAGGGGCAGTGAACCAACCGCAAAGAAGAACGGCTGCGAGGTTTGCGCGGATCATTGCTGTGGCAGGCGCTTGATTGTTCTTGGAGAAGCAAAACCGCATCTCCCGCAAAGGGCGCCAGCAACGT
>JALOTU010000045.1 GCA_025457725.1 Verrucomicrobiota bacterium | reverse complement strand
GCTCCGGCTCACAACGGACTGTGCGATCAGTGGCTGCCAAAACCGACCGATGATGGAACGACGCTCCTCGTCACCGGGAACGCGGTCCGTGAGGAGGGCCCTCCGGTCATCACCCTGAACCACAACAGCGCCCGGATGGGGGTGGTGCTCTGCTACCCCGACCAGCCCCCGCTGAGGCGCCGAAGCCCTAACCGTGGGCGATCGCCATGCGCAGCAAGAAGCCGGCTGTGTTGTTGCAGGTGGAGCTCCTCAACCCCTGCAACAGCATCGACGCCGGTCAGAACGAACGGCGTCTCATTCTGGGATGCGCCAACGGAGGGGAGAGGCGTGGCATATATTCGCCGGAGTTTGCCATGCTCCGCGTTTCACTGCCTTATTTGCGGGTGCGTCTCTATTGCTATCACCACTCTCCTGGGGAGTGTGTTGCGAAGGAACGCAACACCTCCTCGGGTCTCCCTGCGTTTGCCGATGCCATGGCATCACCATCCCCTGCCGGCTCGCAGGGCACTCGACCGAGTCATCAAAGCACGGGCGCCGTCGATGACGCGATCCCAATCCATTGCCGGTCCCGGGTCAACCTTGTCGGCCTGTATATGGTAGTGTCCGAGGACACCCTGGTAGTGCCGGAGTTCCTCATCCGGAAGTTTGTGGGGAATGAGTCTCCCGTTGGCATCCGTCGGATATCGACACTGGATCCCCGGAAAAACCCGGCACAAGGCGGCAGTCAGTCGCGTTAACGCCGCGTATTGCTCCAGTGTGAACTCATATTGCTCCAGCTCCATGCCCTGAATCACTCCACGCACGGGTTCGTTCCGCGCGGGCCGGCCGATGAAATCCGGTGTGCGAATGCCGCCGTCGCCGTAACGCTCAGGCACGGTGATGCGCGTCTGACCGTTCGTATCAACCCGATACCACTCGGCAAACGGATTCTGCCCGCCGATCCTATATGCGCCCATGTTGGCGATCTCAATGCCGATGGAGCGGTCGTTTGAAGAGGTGGCGTGCCAGGCGCGCTCCTTCAAGTCGAGCGTCTGATAGATCGTTCCGTCGAGGTCCAGCAGGAAATGCACGCTCAGACCTCGACCGTCGTGGAGAATCTTGAAGCATCGCTCGCTGGTGCCGGCGACGTCGTAGTGCAGGACAAACTGATCCACCTTTTCTTGCAACGACTCCAGATCCCACCCGCCGCCTCGGAACCGTTCCAGCTCGTCCTCAGTCAGTCCCTCGCGGCGCATCCCGTAACGATTCGGTGTTTCCGGATACTTCCTCTCCGGAGTGGGGCTGCTCCAGTCCGCTTCATCCAAAGGTGCGAAACGGCGTTCCACGCGATAGGCATCGTAGCCTCCCGGGTCCATCCAGAGCACCACGGGCGTGCCACAGTGGAAGAACCGCCCCGCCACGACAATCTCATCACCACATCGGGCAAGGGGATCACCGGGACGCGGCGTGGGGGTTGTCCGGCAACCGGTCACGAAAGCCGTCGCAAGGACGGCGCCGGCAAAAAACAGGGCGCGGCAGGAGATTGGTATGAGGAACGTGGCGTTGGGGGATTCGCAATTCATGGGATCGTTGGGCAGGCGAGGAAAGGCCCGCGGCCGCCGTCGCATCGCTGAACAAAATGCCGTTTCTCGTCAGTTGGGCGCAATCAAATCTTTGGGATGATCTGGGAGCACCTGAGGCCTCCCACAAAAAGACATTGCCACGCAGGACCGGTTTCCCGTCTGATGGGTTCATGCAACTGCACGTTCGCCCGATCGACCTGCATCTGGCGAATCCCTGGAAGATCGCCAGTTCTCAGGGATCCAGCACTCACACCGTGGTGATCTTCGAACTGACAGATCCCGATGGCACCCAGGGAATGGGTGAGGCCGCGCCTGCCAGCACTTACAACGAAACCGCCAGGGGGGTCATGCAATTCTGTCGTGGACTGGATGCCAGCCGACTTTCCTTCGACGACGTGCCTGCCGCCATGGCGTGGCTTGAGTCGCTTCCGGGCATCCCGAGCGCCGCCCGCTGCGGACTCAACATCGCGCTCGTGGATGGCGCCGCCAAACGCGCGGGGCAGCCCATTTGCGATCTGCTCAAACTTGGCTTTCGTGAGAACGCCCACGTCACCTCATTCAGCATTGGCATCGATACCCCGGAGATTGTGCGCCAGAAAGTTTCGGCGGCGGCGGATTATCCGGTGCTGAAGCTCAAGGTGGGGGATTCGCGTGACCAGGAGAACTTTGCCGCATTGCGCTCGGTGGCTCCGGCCAAGCCGGTGCGGGTGGACGCCAATGAAGGGTGGAGGACCCGGGAAGAGGCGTTGAGGGCGCTCGAACTGCTGGCGCGGGACGGTCATGTCCAGTTTGTCGAGCAACCCATGCCGCGCGACACAAACCGGAAGGACCTCCTCTGGTTGAAAAAGCGATCACCGCTGCCGCTTTACGCGGATGAAGCCTGCCACAATGTCGGCGACATTCCCCACTGCGCCGAGTGCTACCATGGCGTCAACGTCAAACTGGTGAAGACGGGCGGCATCAGCATGGCCTATGAGACGTTGCAGGCCGCGCGGCAGGCTGGCCTGAAAACCATGATCGGCTGCATGGTTGAAACCAGCCTCCTCATCAGTGCGGCGGCGCACCTGGCTGAACTCGCGGATCATCTCGACATCGACGGGAACTTGCTGATCACCAATGATCCGTTTGTCGGCGTGACCGCTAAGCGGGGTATCCTGTCCTTTGCCGATGCGCCCGCGAATACCGGGCTGCGGGTCGGGCCGCGCCGTGAGGAGCACGGGTGAGGATGTTGAACCGGGGCGCCATCACTTCACCGCGGCCTCGGTGAGGATCAGGTTGCCGCGATTCGCGTCCAGCCGGGGAGGAAACCGTCGATGCCATCGGTCAGCTTGCGGGCTGCTTGTTTTATCCAATCGTCCTACGGTTCGGGGACGATGCCCGCCATTCTCACCTCTCGAGTCGCCAGTCGGATGACGAATAACACGTGATACCGAACCAAGTCGCGCGTGGTCCACACTTCGGTTGTGAAGAAATCTGTCGTGCTCAAGACACTCCAATGGCTCCGGAGGAATTCCGACCGCCTCATCCCTCTTCTTCGATCGGGCGACGGTTGGATCCGGGCTTGCTTGAGCACTCGGGCAATGGTGCTGCGACTGACCTCATGCCCCAGGTCCAACAACGCTCCTCCAAATGGAGCCGTAGCCCCAGGTGCGATTCTCCCGAGCCAACTGCACGATCAAATCGCTGATCGAACTCTTGGTCCCGGGCCGGCCTATCCGCTTGGCGCTGGAATTATGCTCCTTGGCCACCAAGCGTCGATGCTTTGCCTCCCAAAAGCTGCGTGCGCACCGGTGTGCAACCAACCATGCCGCATCCACTTGAAGTTCGCTCGAGTTTTCGGACACTACGGGATGTTGCAGGCCAAATGCGGCCAGGCAATCACGGTCGTTTCAAATCCGCACGGTTCCACTGCCGGACAACAGCCTTGAAAGCCAGCGCCAGAAAGAAGGCCAGCAGCAGCAACCCGCCACCCACGAGAAACGCATGATTCAGGACGCGCCGGGTCGAGGCTTCCGCCGTCTCGGTCGCCTCCTGGAATGCGGGCGATTGCAGGGCGGCATCCAGGCTGTTTGCCAGAGCTTCCAAATCGCGAGCGAGCGCCGCCATCTCCCGAGCCGCGAGCGTGTACTCGGTGACATCAAACGGCCTGGCATTGGTGCGTGCCGGTTCCGGTGCACGATTCGTCTCTCCGATTCCAAGAAGCCGAACGAGTGTGATGGTGTTGGTGACCGTCGCAGTCAGCGAGTCGGATAACCCGTCGGCTGCCCCAATGAGCGGGAGGAGTTCTCTCTGTTGATCCTCCAACGCTCGAACCAGGGCCTCGCGCTCGCTGGAAACGCGATCCGGAAGCTGCTCGGCAACCCGGCTTGCCCGGTCGAGGCTTTCGCTCAGGCTGGTCGTGTTCCGGATCAGCTGAACGACTCCCGGCTGGGAGGCCGCGTCCAACAAAAGCAGCTCGCTTTGCAAGCGAAGCAAATCCGGCATTCGAGTCAGCTGGTACGTGGCCCGCTTGGCGAAGAGCCGGCTCTCGGTCATCTCCCGCACCACTGGATCCAGGCCGGCAAACGGGTCCAGCGAAAGGAGATTCCATGAATTCTCCTGCGTCGCCACCGTTCTGGGCAACGCGGACGCCAGTTCCTGGGGGCGCGTCAACAGGGCGCGATAAAGATCCGGATTCCCCCTGTAATAGGCCTCCACGATGTCCCGCAGTTCCTGCTGCTGCGACGGTCGAAGCACTTGATCGACGATTCGCCAGAGGTTCATTTCCTGGCGCCTGGTGGCCGCCAACCAGGGATCGAACAGCGCGCCATCCTCCCGGGTCACCCAGTGATTCTCCAGGACCAAGCGCGTCAAGGTCACGAAAGAGACCATGTCGAACAGACTCGCATAGGGATCCACCCCAGAGACGATCGACAGTGTAGCCTGGCAATTCGCCATCTTGAATTGAATCGCTGCGCGCCGGTCGAATGGGGAGCCTGCCACATCCGTGAGCCCATCCACCGACTGGTTCACCTGCGCGATGTAACGGTCGGCAAAATCCATGAGGCTCTGCTGCAGCTGAGCCGGATCCGGCTGGCTCGACCGCCCGCCGGGGAAGAACACCAGCACCGTGCGATGGGGGACCGACGCCGCTGATCGGAATAACCTGCACCCCGTCGACGCCAGCGCAAGGAGTAGAACCAGCGACAGGATCACCCGCCCGTGCGGCAGGGAGTTTTGCGGTCTGGAAGGTACACCCATGGGTTTCATTGACGGTTGAGTTGCGGGACGCTTCACATCGCTTGCCGATACGGAAACACGAGCGGTGTCAGCAGCAGTGTGACCAGGTAGGTGAGCAACAGCAAGGGAACACCGACTTTGACGAAGTCCAGAAATTTGTACTGGCCGGGCTCGACCACCAGCGTGACCACGGGAGTCGAAACCGGAGTCGTATAGGCGGCGGAGGCGGCAATCAACACCGCCACCGCGAACGGATAGGGGGAGACGTCCAACGCCTTGGCCGCGGCAATGGCGATGGGTGCGACCAGCACCGCCGACGCTGTGTTGGAAAGGACGAGCCCCAATGTCGCCGTCAGGAAAAACAGCACGGTTAACATCACTTGCGGACCCGATGCGCCCACGGCGGCCAGCAGTTGATCCACGATCCACCGGGTTCCCCCGGTGATATTGAGCGCGTCGGCCAGCGGCAGCATGCCGGCGATCAACACCAGGCTGCTCCAGTGGATGACGCGATACGAGTCGTTCATCGTCAGGCAGCGCGTGAAGACAGCGGCCATCGCCGCCAGGATGACGGCGGCCGTCAAGGGCACGAGGTCAAACAGGGTGAGCAGGACCATGCCGGCAAGGATCACCAGGGCCACCGGCATGCGGCGGTAATCCGCTACACGCTCGGTCAACTCCCTGGGCATCTCCAGGACCACGAAGTCGTGTGTTTGCGACTGAAGTTGCTGCAAACGCGACCATGGACCGGTGACCAGCAAGGTGTCGGAAGCCTGCAATTTCGTGTTCTGGAAATCCCGCACCGGCTCCCTGGCCCGGCGGATGCCCACGACGTGCAACATGTGATGGGAACGAAACTCGGACTCCCGGAGTGTCTTGCCGATCAGCGTGGATTCCGGGTGGACGAGGACCACGGTCGCGCCCATTTCCCAGAACCAGCGTTGCCGTTCCCGCGCGGACTCCGCGACCGGCCTCAGTTGCCCGGCCTCCGCCATGTCGTCCAGGCACGAGGGTTTACCGACCACAACGAGCACGTCGCCGGTCAGCAACCCGGTTTGCGGGGGAGGTGCAGCGATGCGGTCATCCCCTCGCCGGCCTCGACGCCTGATCCCGAGAATGCGCGCGCCGTGCCGGGTGTGAACGGCCGAGTCCGCAATGCTCACACCCGCGAGCGGCGAACCCGGCTGGACCTGATACGCTCCAATCCGTTCACCCGTGCAGTAGTCTGCCCACAATTCATCAATCGAGCGGCGGCGCAAACCGGGGTCCGTCTCCTCGCGCTGAGGGGGCAGCAACCTCCGTCCGAGAAGCAGCATGTAGCCAATGGCGGCGAAGAGAACGCCCAGCCCGATCGGGGTGAAACTGAAGAACCCGAACCCCGCAAACCCGGCCGCCTTCAAGTCCTCATGCACCACCAGGTTGGGGGTCGTGGCGATCAGCGTCAGCATCCCGCTGATCAAGGCGGCATAGGACATGGGCAGCAGCAGCCGGGAGGCGTTGATCTTCGTCTCCGCGGCGATGCGCAGCACGATGGGAATGAAGATGGCCACGACCGCCGTGGAGCTCATGGCGGACCCGACCAGGCCCGCGCCTGCCATGATGGCGATCAGAAGCTTCCCTTCGCGAGTGCCGCCCTTCTTGAGAATGACGTCGCCCAGTGCGCGGGCGACGCCGGTGCGATCCAACATTTCTCCCACGATCAGAAGGCAAGCCACCAGGACCACCACTGGATTGCCGAAGCCGGACAACGCCTGGCCGACCGAGAGCACACCGCTCAGCATCAGCGCCAGGACGACCAGCAGCGCAACGATGTCGTAGCGCACCCGATTGCTGGCCATCAGCGCCGCCGCCACTCCGATGACCGCAAAGACAAAGAGGATCTCACCACTCATTTCGCCGGATATGTGCGGATGCCTTGTGGAAGGTCAAGCTGTAACCTGCCTGCAACCGCAGGAGGGGTGGCGGGGTTGTGCCTGGAAAATGAGCCGCGATATGCTCCTGCACGCAGCTGCCGCATCAACCATCCGGAAAGCCGGGGGGGAAAACCTGAGTCCCGTTGAACCCGCTGCACCGATCTTCAGGCCCGGCCTCTTCGAGCTTCGGAGCTGGCCTGTGTCAGCTTCCTGCGGTCGCCGGCTGACGAAGGATCTTCCCGGAAAGGATGAAGCTGGCTTCACCGAAGCCGAGCGTCTGATTGAGGCGGGCGTCTCGTTCGATGGATTTATTGATCATTCCGCCCTCACGGAAGTCCTGCCATGAAATCATCCGGCCCGCCCAGGGGAGCAGGCCGTTGGAGGAGACGGGAAGATCGCTGCCGTGGAGGTCATCGGACGCAAGTCCGTCGGCTTTGGTCATGAAGGGTTCGCCGAATTGGGGCAGCCCACCGGTCGATACCTGCAGCCGCCGTCGCCGCTCCCGGTTCCAATCAGGTAAACATGACAATTGATGCGCAGGATGGTGTGTGCTCGGAACTGGCCTGCATGTCATTCGCAACGGTTCGTGTCATGCCGGGAATGTGGGGGAGGGCTCACCCGCGCGGCGAGCCCTCCCTTGAGGGGGACTTAATCCTAAGTCGCTTTCGATTCGTCGGCGTACTGGATGGAGGCATTCGAGCGCAACTGGCTGACGTACGCCTCGAACGCTTCCGAGCGCCTCTCTGCTTGCAGTCGATCGGCAATCCTTTCGCGGACCTCGTCCAACTTCAGGGTCTTGGCCGCGGTGTGGTTTTCGACCTTGATGATGTGGTAGCCGAATTGCGTCTCCACCACGGGGCCGATCGCCCCGGGATCCTGGCTGAAGGCAGCCGCCTCAAAGGCCGGGACCATCTGGCCCCGGGCAAACTCACCCAGATGACCGCCCCGTGCCGCAGACGGGCAGTCCGATGCTTCTTTCGCAACCGCTTCAAACGACTCGGCATTGTCCGCCATCAGCCGTTCGCGCACGGCATCCGCCTGTCGCTGCTTCTCCGCGCGCGTGGCTTCATCCGCATCGCGATCGACACTGATCAGGATGTGCCTTGCCTCCACGGTTTCAGGCACCTCAAACAACGTCGGGTGGCCGGCATAGAACGCCTCGACGTCCGCATCCGTGGGATCTGCGGTCAGATTGCCACCATGAGTGCCCAACAGCTTCTCGATTCGCAGGTTCTGAGTCAGCTCCGCGGTCCATTGTTCCTCGGACATGCCCAGGCTCCGTTTCAAATCGTCGAGAGTTGCACCTGCGGGAAGCTTTGAGGACACCCGCTCGATGGCCTTCGCAACCTCGACATCCGAGACCGTCACATCCTCCACATCGGCAGCTTGCTGCAAAAGAGTGCGAGTCACCAGCATTTCGATTGCACGGGGCGCCAACTCGGCACGAGCGGCGGCCACGTCCGACTTCGACATCCGCTGGCCCCGTATTCCCATGGCTGCCAGGAGTTCTGCGTCCACCTCAGCCCGCGTGATGGGTGTGCCGTTGACCGTCACCAGGACGTCATCCGGCGAGGTCGAAACCGCTTTCGTACACTCTTCAGACCCGCTCGTGCCGCGCGTCCCGCAGCTTTGCAACAACGTGCACGGGCTGACGCCCTGCACGACCAACAGCCCCGCCAGCAGCATTCCTCCAATCGTGAGTCCCTGTTTACACCTTGTTTTGAGTTTCTCAGTCATCGTCCGTTCCTTTCCTTGTTGCGCGGATGCTTCATGCAATCCGTGCTTGTTGGCGTCACCTTACTGAACGGGCTTTGCACGAGGCTTTCATGGACATTACGCGTGGGTAAGACTTCGGGGCTTTGAACAGCGGGACAGCAACCAACCTTGCCTGCTCTCGCCAAACCCACTACAAAGAGTCAGCGCTGCGGCGTTGCGCCAACCCATGAGAATACTGGTTATCGAAGACGACAAGAAGATCGCGTCGTTCATCGAGAAGGGGCTGAAGGAAGAGGGATTCGCCGTGGACGCGCAGCGGGACGGAACCGAAGGGTTGTATCTCGGTCTGAACGAGGTCTTTGACGGGGCCGTGGTGGACATCATGCTGCCGGGCATGGACGGGTTGGCGATCATCGAGCGGTGGCGGCAGCAAAAGGTCAACACCCCGGTCCTGATCCTGAGCGCCAAGCGATCTGTTGATGATCGCATCAAGGGTTTGCGCGCCGGCGGGGACGACTATCTGACGAAGCCCTTCGCTTTTTCCGAGTTGCTGGCTCGCATGCAGGCTTTGATCCGACGGGCGACACGAACCTCAGAGCCCACCTCGCTCACCGTTGGCGAGCTCGTGCTGGACTTGTTGACCCGGCAGGCCAGGCGCGAGGGACAGCCCTTGGAACTGCAGGCCCGGGAGGTGGCTTTGCTCGAGTACCTCATGCGCAATGCGGGACGGATCGTATCCAAGACCAGCATTCTCGAGCACGTGTATGAGTACAGTTTCGACCCGCAGACCAATGTGGTGGACGTGCTCCTCCATCGACTGCGCAGCAAAATCGACAAGGGGTTTGACCGGAAATTGATCCGGACGGTGCGCGGCATGGGCTACATCTTGGAGAAAGGTCCCGACAGAGGGAAATGACCTTTGGCCTCAGGCTTACGCTCTGGTACGGGTTCGTGTTTGTCGTGGCAGCCACGGCACTCCTGGTTGCGCTTTACCACCTGATGGATGGCTCCATTGACAAGGAATGGCGTGTGACACGATCGAAGATCGTGGCTCAATGGAGCCGGGAGCCCGGGGGTGTTGCAAGCGAAGTTGAAGCGAGTTCCCGTCCGCTCCGGCCGCGGAGAGCTCAACACCCTGGTTGGGCTGCTCAATCAGATGCTGGACAAGAACGAAAGCCTGATGCGCGCCATGCATGAGTCCCTGGACAACGTTGCACATGACCTGCGCACGCCGATGACCCGCCTTCGTGGATCCGCGGAGACGGTTGGCATCACCAAAGAGATGAAGGACTCCACGCCGGGCGGGTCTGGCTTTTCATTTGTTGACATGGCCGC
>JALOTU010000432.1 GCA_025457725.1 Verrucomicrobiota bacterium | reverse complement strand
TGTGAAGGCCGTCAACGGCACCATCGAGGCGCTGCGCGGTATCGTTGCCCAGGCGCGTTCGGCACAGACATCCACCACTTCTGCGGCCGACCTGCAGGGCCTCACCACCCAGTACAACGAACTCGTTCGCCAGCTCAATAACACGGTGCAGGATTCCGGATACAAGGGCGTTAACTTCCTGTCCAGCGGTGCGCTTACGGTCAACTTCAACGAACAGGCCTCGACCTCGCTGCAAATGCAGGGCTTCAATGGCACCGCTTCGGGCCTCGCGATTTCTGGTGGCACGCAAAGCGGATCGGGTTCCCTGGCTTCGGCAAACCTTGTTGGCAGTACCAACCTGGACAATATCGAAACGACGCTGAATGCGGCTTTGGGCAAGCTGCGCACCGAAAGCGCTGGCCTGTCCTCCAACCTGTCCATCCTGAGCACCCGCCAGCAGTTCATCACCGATATGGTGAATACCCTGGTGGATGGCGCGGGCAAGCTGACCAACGCCGATACCAACGAGGAAGGCGCCAACATGCTGCTGCTGCAAACCAGGCAGCAGTTGGGGGTCACGGCCCTCTCGCTGTCGGCACAGGCGGCGCAATCGGTGTTGCGTCTGTTCTAAGCAACATCCGCTCGTGATGCAGTGGGAACCGGGGAAACCCGGTTCCCAGCAAGGAGAAGAAAATGGTGAACGAGGTTGGAAGCGTGGTTTCCTTTCCCGTTGCCATGCCGCGAACCATGTCTCATGGCGGGATACCACCCGCCGGTCGCGGTCAACAGGAGGTGGGAAAGGTGGGACTGGGCGTACAGATCCAGTCCGGGCTGCATGCCCAAATCAGGCAAGCCAAGGATGCGATTGCCGAAGCGGCCATGCAGATACGTGGCGCCCATGCGGGCCTCAGCGCGGCAGATCAGTTGTTGCGTGAAATCAAGACCAATCTGACACACATCGTCAAACAGTATCCCCCTTATGCGCAGGACAACCCCGAACGCATTGCCTATTTGAATTCCATCACCGGTTTGCGCAAGCAACTCGAAGCACTGGCTTTCCCTCCAGCAGCGGAGCGCCCCGAAATTCCTGCCCAGGCGGCGCGGATCATGGATTGGCAACAGGTCAGGCCACCCGCCGTGGTGTTGCCGCGCCAGGGCGATCTTGCGATTCCCGAGCTGAACCCGCAAACCGCCAAGGATGCTGAAGTCATTAACGCTCTGGACATGGTGAACCGGACGCGGGAGAACATCGCGCAGATGCAGAAGACCATGTGGGAAGACGTGATGCGCTTTGTCGGCGGTCTGGATGCGGAGCGCGCGACTTTCCAGGCGGACCAGATACAGGGGTATGTGGCCGGCGGTTCCAGTCGGACGATCGGCGGCAGCGCACAACAAGTTTTGGTGGATGCCGGCTGACGGATCAGGGCATGCCGCTGCGCCTGGATCTCAAGCCCCATGAAAAGCTCTTTGTCGGCGGTGCCGTCCTGGTCAACGGCGACAGCCGCTGTACCCTTACGGTACTAAACGATGTATCCATACTGCGGGAAAAGGATATTCTCTCCGAGGCGCAGGCCGACACGCCCTGCAAGCGTATCTATCTCGCCATCCAGCTCATGTACATGGAACCGGCGAATATGGCCAATTACCATCAGGCTTATTGGTCTTTGGTCAAGGCGATCATCGCCGCCGCGCCCAGCGCCACGGAGCGCATTACCCGCATCAGTGAGGAAGTGTTGGCCGGCAATTATTATCAGGCCCTGAAGCAAACCGCGAACCTGATCCAGTACGAGAAGGAGTTGTTGTCCAATGCCCGCGAATCCCCTTGATGCTTACCAGAGCGTCGAGAAATCGACCCTCTCCGGCCGGGAGTTGGAGGCCTCCGTACTCACCAAGGCCGCGCTCAAGCTGCAAGATGTGCAGCAGCACTGGAACGATGCCGACCGCGATGCCCTGCTCGACGAGGCCTTGAAGTTCAACCAGCGGGTGTGGAGCTTCTTCCAGTCCGAGATCTCCCAGGCGGATAACCCGTTGCCGGCGGAGATCAAGCAGAACATCCTTACTTTGAGCGTTTTCGTCGATCGCCGGATCTTCGAGGTCATGGCGTATCCATCCTCGGAAAAGCTGGACATCCTCATCAACATCAACCGCAATATCGCCGCCGGTCTGCGTGGTGAACAGCCCGAAGCCGCGTGACTGACGCGCCGAGGGGCGCTGTGTCCATTGTCGGTGTTTCGCGTTTACCAGTTCCCCACTGTGCTCTTGCGACAAGCGTCGCCGCATACGAGGAACACGGGCAGGGTAAATCACCCGTGAGCGGAGCCTGCAGCGAGCAAGCCCGATGGCGCTACCGGCTTACCGGCGCTGGCCAGCCTCATGCTGTGAAATCCGGTTCAAGTTTCCACTCCCCGGGCCGAAATATGGCTCAATCGGGCCTCCGATTTCTAGGGATGCGCGGGCCATGTTGGATACCCTGACTTTTTCCGGGCGTGAACTCCTGTTGGCGGTGGTGCTGGCCAGTGCGGTGTATTTGCTGGAGGTGCTGCTCTTTTCCCGCCGCCGCAACCGGGCGCGGCAAGACCGGCTGGCCGCGCGCGTCGAGGAATTGGAACGCGGCATCGCCGCGCTGGGTCTTCGTCTGGAAGCCCTTGAAGCCCGCCCGCCCAACGATTCCACCCTCGATGCCCTCAGGAACCTGCACGCCGAGGCCGCGCGCATGGCGCGTGCCGGCGCCACGGCGGCGGAACTGGCCGAGCAACTGGGCATTTCCCTGACCGAGGCCGAACTCATCATCGCCCTGCAGAAATCCGGGTCATGAATCTCTCCGCCCTGCCCGAGCTCCTGCTGACCTGGATGAAGAGCCAGGCCGGCGCTCTGACGCAGGG
>JALOTU010000431.1 GCA_025457725.1 Verrucomicrobiota bacterium | reverse complement strand
ACCCGGTCTGGTTCGGGATCTATCTGGTGCTCATGATCGAGCTGGCCCAGATCACCCCGCCCGTGGGCTTCAATCTGTTCGTCATCAGCGGGCTCAACAACGACGACATCCTGCACATCGCCAAGGCGGCCTTTCCCTTCTTCCTCCTGATGTGCCTGACCGTGATCATCATCACCGTCTGGCCGCAAATCGTCATGTATCTGCCCGGCCTCATGCGGGGGCGCTGAGCGCGAAGGATCGAACCCGCTCCTCTGCGAGGCGCAGTGCCTGAAGAGCCTCCGCGAGCCCAACGGCGCTGAAGCCGACCTGATCCCCCGGCATGATCTGGCCTAAGGAAGGCAGGTCGGCCGAGATCACCGTGGCGATCTTGCGGTACCCGCCGGAAACGGTCTCACCCAGCAGGATGATCGGCTGGCCGTCGCCGGGCACCTGGATCGCGCCCGCGACCACCCCCTCGGAAATGATGGACTCAGAGACGCCCGCCTTGACCTGGAGCGCCGCCCCGTTGAGCCGTATCCCCGTGCGATTCGAATCGGAAGAGACGCTGTAGAGGTTGGAAACGAAAGTCTGCCGGCTCTCGTCGGTGAACTGCTCCTCCTGCGGGCCCCAGACCACCCGCAGCCGCCATGGCGACGGATAGTCGGGAATCCAGGCAGCGGGAAAAACCCGCTCCACCGCCCGCTCCGCGCTCAGGCGCTGCCCGCCGGCGATGAGATCCCCCTTGCGCAGCGGGCGGCCCTCCAGCCCCCCGAACCCCGAAGAGAGGTTGGTCGCACGGCTTCCCAGGACGAGGGGCACATCGACCCCGCCGTGAACGGCGAGATAGGAGCGGAACCCGCGCGCCGGAGCGGTAAACGACAGGACCTCCCCCGGCCGAAGCGTCAGGGACCTCCACATCGGCAGCGGCTGCGCGCCCAGCAGCGGTGTGAGGTTGCCGCCGGTGACGGCGACCGACACCTCGCTCAGCACCTTGAGCCGAAGGCCCATGGCCAGGGTCTCCAGAACCGCCGCGTTTTCCGGGTTGCCGACCAAGAGATTGGCGATGCGCAGGGAGAAACCGTCCAGACCGCCGGTCGGTGCAACGCCGTAGCGGGCGAACCCGTAACGGCCGAGATCCGTCACCGTGGTCAAAATCCCGGGGGCCAGAACCTCGAACACGCCTAACGCCGCCATCGGTCGACCTCCTCGGCCCGGATCGACTCAAAGCGCACTTGGTCCCCCATGTTCAGCAGCGAGGGGGGCTGCCGCCGGGGGTCGAACAGCTCGATGGGCGTCCACCCGATGATTTGCCAGCCGCCGGGGCTGTCCGCCGGATAGATGCCGGTCTGGCGCTGAGCCAGACCGACCGAGCCCTTGGGCACCCGCGTGCGCGGGGTGCCGCGCCGGGGGGTGTCCAGGTCGGCCGGCAGCTCGCCGAGATAGGGGAACCCCGGGGTGAACCCGATCATATAGACCCGGTAGGTGCTCGCCGTGTGCCGCGCAACGATCTCATGACCGGAGACGCCATGGTGGGCGGCAACCCACTCCAGGTCGGGCCCGTGCTCCCCGCCGTAAACCACCGGGATGAGGTGCTCGGCGGAGCGGCAAAGCGTTCCGTCATGATCGGCGGCGGCGAGTTCCGCGACGGCGGGCTGCAGCTGCCCGAGCGTCGTTTTCAGCGGGTCGACCAGGATCATGAGCGAGCGGTAGCTCGGTGAAATCTCGCGCACGCCGTGCAGCTCCGCGCGTGCCAGCCGATCCATCAGCACCTCGACCCTCCGGTTGATTTCCGGGGAGATCCGCTCCCCCAATTCAACCAGCAGGCTGCGGTCGCCCATGATTCGAAACCGAAGATCCGGCGCCCTCATGACCCAACGCTCCTGCAGGGGTGGTTCGGCTTCACGCCGTCGGCTGCGGGGCCGCGACCGCCACCCCCGCTGCCGACAGCGCGGCCCGAATCTGTTTTACCAGTTGGACGGCCTGGGGATTGTCCCCATGGACGCAGATCGTATCCGCGCGCAGGTCGATATCGGAACCGTCGACCGCAGTGACCTTGCCCTCGTTGACCAGCTTGAGCACCTTGGCGGCGACCACGCCATGGTCGTGGATCACGGCGCCGGGCAGCTTGCGTGAAACCAGCGAGCCGTCCGGGTTGTAGGCACGGTCGGCAAAAAACTCGAAGCCGATGCGGATGCCGCGGCGCCGGCCGATCGCCTCCAGCTCCCCGCGATCGGCTCCGGCCAGGACGAACAGGATCAACCGGTCATCCAGCCCGGCCATCACCTGCGCCACCGCATCCCAGATCTGCGGGGTTTTGACGGCCATATTGTAAAGTGCACCGTGGGGCTTGACGTGCCGCAGCCGCGCGCCCTGCAGCGCGGCCACCGCCTGCAGGGCGCCGATCTGACAGGCGACGAAATCCTTGATCTCCTCCAGGCTCACCTCCATCGCCCGGCGGCCGAAGCCGACCAGATCCGGCAGCCCGGGATGGGCGCCCAGGCCGACGCCGTGTTTGAGCGCCAGCGACACCGTGCGCCGCATGACGGCCGGGTCCCCGGCATGATAGCCGCAGGCGATGTTGGCGGAGCTGATGAGCGGAATGACCTCCTCGTCCAGACCAAGGGTGTAGGGGCCGAAACTCTCGCCCACATCCGAATTCAGATCGATGCTCTTGAGCGCCATGGGATTCACCTCCGCGACAGCGTTTGCGACCGCACGACCGGCGGGACTAGCGCGGCCATATCATAAAAAAAGGGAACAGGCAAAAAAGCCCGTTCCCTTGGATGGTGCGAATGAAAAACGGCGGATCAGCGCTTGGAGAACTGGAACCGTGCGCGCGCCGAACGCTGGCCGTATTTTTTGCGCTCCTTGACCCGCGGGTCGC
>JALOTU010000044.1 GCA_025457725.1 Verrucomicrobiota bacterium | reverse complement strand
TCACGATCGCCTTCCCGCAGCGCGACCTGCATCTGGACACACTCAAGCCCCTGGACATCAAGCTGGTGAAGGAGTGATTGCGCGAACCCCTGGCGACCGAACCGTTCGGTTGGCCAGTCGATCTTCCTTGCGGCACGCGGTGGAAATCCGCTCTCGTCTCGCGCGTCCCGCGCCTCTATCCTGCCGCGCATGACAGTTCAAAGGTATGATCATGAAGGCCGGTTGATCGGCGAGGAAAACGCGGGGGTCCTGGCTCAATCCGGCGCCGAGACGGAGGAGAGCCTCGAATCCCTGCTGCGACGGACCGAGCTGGAGTTGCAGGCGCATTATCCCATGATGGTGGATTCCGCCACGCGGTTGGATGCGGTGACGGCCGATACCGACCGATTGCACTACCGTTACACCCTGCTCAACGCCTCCGTGGAGGAAGTGGACGCCGACGCCACGAAATCCGCGTTGACCCCGATGGTGCGGCTGCAGGCCAACAGCATGTCATTCTTGAAACTGCTGATGGAAAAGGGAGCCACGATTTCCTTCCACTACGCCGACAAGGATGGCCGGGAGATCACGGTGATCGATGTCCGGGCGGAACCCGGGGTGTAGCCGCGCTGCCAGGGCTTGGGCACCCGTTCAAATTGATCGGCTGCTCAGAACAACCTTCATCGAAGTCGATTGGCCCGGTTTCAGGGTAAGGTGATGGTCCGCAACATTTCCGGATTCCACGCAAACCATTCGTTGGTATTCCTCATCGCCAAAGTCGGGCATCGCCCTCGATTTGGCCACCCACGGATTCCACACCACGGTCGAGTGCGAGCCGCTCTTTTCCACACGGACGATTCGTTGCAGGCTGGGGTCGCGGATCTCCACCGGACCGGTCGTGTCCTGATAGGTGCGGTCCACTTCGGAGTTGAAGCGGATGGAATCGGACACCTCCACCTTGCGGGCTGAGCCGTCGAGTCGATCCAGGTAGGAGACGCCCTTCAGGCCACGGATGGAGACCGTGTTGATGTCGCCCACCGCAAAATAAGTGTGCAAACAGGATTCGAAGGTCAGCGGGGCGGAGGCGTCGGTGTTGGCCACGCCGAGTTCCATCGTCAGGGTGTTGCCGACGGTCACTTCATAATGGACCTGGGCTTCCGGCCCCTCGTTTTTGGCTGTGGAGGGGGGCAGTTTGAAGCGCAGCCGGACATGTCCTTCCGGGGTGGCCGTGGTTTCGCACAGATCCCAGCGCATCAGGCGGGCATAACCATGCGCCGGGGCTCCCTCCCGCGGCCCAAACCAGGGGAACACGATGGGCACTCCGCCACGGATGGGATGGCCGGGCTCGAACCAGCTCGACCGGCTCATGAACAGCAGCGCGGGTTCATCATGCTTTTGAAAGCCGGTGACATGGGCGCCGTGCGGATAGACCTCCGCGGTGCTCTGGTCCGTCCGGACGATGATCTTGTCCAATCCGCCGTGACCGCGCTCTATCGAGATCCGGTTGGGGATGGCGTGGCGTTGCAGTTGTTCGAGGTGGGTTCCGGGTGTCATGGGGCTCCTTTCGTTTATCCGAACAAATCCAGTTGCGGTGGGGGCTCGATGTTCTTGAGCTTCTCCCGGTCCTGCTGCCGGCGCGCGCTTTGGCGGACGTTGCCTTCCGGCGTGAGTTCACTTTCCTCCAGGTTGGCCAGGATGACCTTCGCCCGCTCCAACACCTCCCTGGGCACGCCGGCGAGGCGGGCCACCTGGATGCCGTAGCTCTTGTCGGTTCCGCCCTCGACGATCTTGCGCAGGAACACGATCTGATCGTTCCACTCGCGCACCGCCACGTTGAAGTTCCGGATGCGAGGCAGCCGCCCGGCCAGCTCGGTCAGTTCGTGGTAATGCGTGGCAAAAAGCGTCTTGGCACCCACCTGGTTGTGGAGGTGCTCCACGATGCTCCAGGCCAGGCTGAGTCCGTCAAAGGTGCTCGTGCCGCGGCCGATTTCGTCCAGGACAATCAGGCTGCGTCCGGTGGCGTTGTTGAGGATGTTGGCCGTCTCGGTCATCTCCACCATGAAGGTGGACTGTCCCCGGGCCAGGTCGTCGCTGGCACCGATGCGGGTGAAGATGCGGTCCACGAGGTCGATGCGGGCCGCGGCCGCCGGCAGAAAGGAGCCGGTGTGGGCGAGCAGGGTGAGCAGGGCCACCTGGCGGATGTAGGTGCTTTTGCCCGCCATGTTGGGACCCGTGATCAGCGCGATCTGGGGCATCATCGGGTCCGGGCCCGGAGATGCGGAATCCGCCGGTCGCCCCGCCAGTGCCGTGTCGTTCGGAACAAACCGCTCCTCCAGCATGCTTTGGTCGAGCACGGGGTGGCGACCCTCCTGGAGGGTCAGCACTCCGTCGTTGCACACCTCGGGCCGGGTGTAGGCCCGCAGGCGGGCGGTTTCCGCAAAGCAGGCGAGCACGTCCAGCTGGGCCAGTGCGGAGGCGGTGGTCTGGATCTCGCGCAACCGGCCCAACACCTCCTCGCGCACGCGCTGGAACAACTCATACTCCAGTTTCACGCTTCGTTCCTCCGCGCCCAGAATCCTGCCCTCCATCTCCTTCAGCTCGGGGGTGATGTAGCGTTCGCCGTTGGCGATCGTCTGCTTGCGCGTGTATTCCGGCGGCACCTTGTCCAGGTGCGACCGGGTCACCTCGATGTAATAGCCGAACACGGAATTGAAGCGAACCTTGAGGGACGGGATTCCGGTGCGCTCGCTCTCCTGCTGCTGCAGTTTCGCGATCCAGCTCTTGCCGCTGCGTTGCGCCTCGCGCAGTTCATCCAACGCCGCGTCAAAGCCGTCGCGGATCACGCCTCCTTCCTTCAAGGCCAGCGGAGGCTCGTCGGTGATGGCCCGGGAGATGAGCGCGACCGTTTCGGGCAGGTCGGTCAACTGGGAGGCAAGATCGGACAGCAGACTGGAGGGGTGGGCTGTCCTTCCATCCGCATCCTTGGTCTGGAATTCGGGAAGCTCATTCAGGGAGGAGGGGCGACGGCCGGGCATCTGGTCCGCCGCGTGCAGCAGGTCCTTCAACGCGGGGATTTGTTCCAGCGCGCAGCGCAGCGCCGTGAGATCGCGTCCATTGCCGCTCCCGATGGTGAGCCGGTTGATGGTGCGTTCCAGATCGCGGACCTCCGCCAGTTTGCCCCGGAACGCCTCCAGCGCCGCCGGCATCTCCAGCCAGGCCTGGAGGGCATCCTGCCGCAAGCGAATCGCCTCCACGGACGCCAGCGGCTGGGAAAGCCAGTCGCGCAACCGGCGCGCGCCCATGGGCGTGACGGTGCAGTTCAGCGCTCCGTAAAGCGTGGCGTTGCGGGCGGCGCCTTCGTGCAGCGGCTCGAGGATTTCCAGATGGCGCAACGTCGTGGAATCCAGCGTGAGGAAGTCGGCGCGTTGACAGCAGGTCAGGCGCGTGAGGTTGCTCACATCCCGGCGCAGGTGCTGGGTCAGGTAGTGCAGCACCGCTCCGGCCGCGCCGCAGGCTGCCCGGCGATCCTTCAATCCAAAGCCGTCCAGCGACGCCACCTGGAAATGCTCGCGCACGGTGAATTCCGCGGTTTCCGGAGCAAAGGTCCAGTCCTCGTGCCCGTTGCAGATGGAGGAGCTGCCGCGCAACAGGTCGCGCAAGCGGGTGTTGCCGGCGGGATAAATGATCTCGGCGGGTCGGAGGCGTTCGAGTTCACTCAGAAGCGATCCTTCATCGTCCAGTTCCGCCACCTGAAAGCCGCCGGTGGTGAGGTCCACGACCGCGAGTCCGAGGGCCTGGTTGACGGGGCACACGGACACCAGGTAGTTGTTCCGTTCCGCCGCCAGCATGCGGTCATCGAAATGTGTTCCTGGACTGAGGATCTGCGTCACTTCGCGCTGCACCAGCTTTCCCGGCTGGGCCTCCTCCACCTGATCGCAAATGGCCACCTTGCGTCCGGCCCTGAGCAGTTTGCCCATGTAGCCGTCGGCGGCATGATGCGGGATGCCGCACATCGGTACGCCATTGCGTTGGGTGAGGGCGACATTGAGGATCTCGGCCCCGGCTTTTGCGTCCTCAAAGAACATCTCGTAGAAATCCCCGAGCCTGAACAGCAGCAGGGCATCCTGGGGCAGTTCGCCCTTGATGCGCCGATACTGGGCCATCATTGGAGTGAGCTTGGTGATCGCGGCCATCGCGGGCCGGAACGCTAGCAGGTGACCGGCAGGGCGTCGAAAACAAACCGCACACAGTTCCGGCAGGGTGTGAGACAAAATTCTTCCTTTAAGCCGCCAGGGGCAGGGTGTCGTTACGGGCGGCGTGTTGGTTGAGTCTGTATTTCCAGAAGTCCTCCAGCCTGCGACTGCTGTGAAGGCAGCGCAGGGCCAGGACGTTTTGGGCTCCCGACCTCGACCAGAACATGCCGGATTGTTTGCACCGTCCACCAATAACAGTCTTGCAACCCGCTTCCACCACACCCGAACCGATGAACCAGCCCGCCGCCCGGAACGTGCCGTATTGCATCCGGCTCCCGTTGCGCACGAAGTAACCCAAGGCCTGCTCCACTGCCGATTCCTGTGGCTTGCCGGCGCAGTGTTGGCGCGTTTCTTGAATCAGCGCCTGGACTTTGTCCTTGAGCAACCGTTTGGCCCAACGGCGCAGTTGCTTGTGGTAATCGGGATGGCCTTTACCCAGCCACGCCTCCAACACCTCTCCGGCGTGTTCCATCGCGTGGTAGAAGTCCACGATCTGCACGCAGTCCTTGAAACAGAGCCGGCCCATGTTTTCCAAGCCCGCTGCTCCGTCAATCAACAGCACCCCCTGGCCGGCACTGCCCAGGCCACGGCCAATGGCCTCCCGCCGCAACAACGGCCCAAATTCATCAATGGACTGGAAACTCGAGACGTAGGTCGTGGATTCGTAGTCCCGCACCGGATGGCCCTGTTCATCGGTGCGGTGCTGGGTGAAGACGCAACCCAGGTAAACCTGGCGGGTCTTGGCCGTGCCGTCGGCCTGCTTGCCGCGCCGGCCCTTCAACTCCGGGGCCGCCATCGGCACGCCCGTGCCGTCAGCGCTGACATACAGCACCGGCGCATCGCACGGGCCGGGTGGGCGCTCGCGTTCCTGCCATTGTTGCGCGCTGCCCCCGACCCGTTGCACGACCCGCTGAATTTGCCGCCCCGAAACCGTAATGCCGCCGGTCTGCTCCAGATGGCGTTGGGCTTTCAAGTAGGTGGACTCGTCGGCCCCTTCCAGGCACATCAGCTTGGCCAGCGCAGGTGTATAGCCCACTTCCAAACCCAGGGCGGCGTCGGCGGGATGGTGGCCTTGATCCTTGCCCGCATGATAGTAGTAATCCCGCTCCAGTTGGAAGCAGCCAAAGATACCCTGCACCCCGATGGCTTCCCGGCCCTTGCGCGTCTGTCCGGCTTTGGGCTGATAGCCGGCATCGGCCCGATCCGCCGCTTTCTGAAGCAACCAGCCAACCAACGCATTGGCGGATTTGAACACCGCCGTGCGCACCAGGATTTCCAGCTGGGCGACGTTCTGGCCGTGCAACTCCCCGGATTCAAAACGGCCGATCAGTTGCTGGATTTCCTCCTCCTGGGCGAGGAGGACGGGGGGCGGGAGCGATTCTTTTTTTTGGCGGCCGCGATGTTCTGACGGGTCTCCTGGATAACCAAGTCCGCATACTCCTCGGCCAGTTGCCGGTATTGGGCATAGCCCGCCAGCGCGCTCTCCACCGCGGGCAGTTCGTCCGCCGCGACATGCCGGGTGTGATTCTTACCCCCCTGCCAGCATTGGAGCTTTTGATGCCGGCCCGACGAATGGGGCGAGAGTTTGCCCCGCTCCATGGCGGGAATGGCGGCGATTTGTTCCAGCAGATGAGTTTTCTTGGATTGGCTCATATATGCCTAGCACACTAGGCATAGACACCTCAAAAAGCCAGCCCAAAAAGTCCATTCGAAGAATTTTGTCTCACACCCGTTCCGGCAGGTTGCCGGCAAAAAGCATTGCCTTAGAAACCCTCCCCCGCCATTCTTCACCCTGCGTTACGTAATCTCCGTGTCGCCGGACCGGGGTTCCTGTTGGGATGCCAGCAGTCTTATGAAGCGGTGTCGGATGACAATTTGGTATTCCGGCCGGGTTCAGGGGGTTGGATTTCGGATCACGACCTGCCGGGCGGCCGCCGGATATGAGGTGACCGGCATGGTGCGGAACCTGCCCGATGGGCGGGTGGAATTGGTGGCCGAGGGAAGCCGGGAGGAGTTGGAGGCCTTCCGTCAGGGCGTCCGGGATGCGGGCTTGGGCGGATTCATCCGGAGCGAACAAGTGCGGTGGGCCGAGGCAACGGGAGAGTATCGAGGATTTGAAATAGGCAGGTGGTAAATGCGATTTGCGGTCATAGCGGACATTCACGGCAATCTGGAGGCCTTCCAAACGGTGTTGCAGGACACCAAGGACCAGGGCTGCACCCACTATGTGTGCCTGGGGGATGTGGTGGGCTACGGCGCCAATCCAAAGGAATGCCTCGATATTGTGCGCGAAATGGGCATGCCCTGTGTCAAGGGCAACCACGATGAGTATTGCTCCAGCGAGGAGGCCTTGGAGGGGTTCAATCCGCACGCGGCCGAGGCGGTGCACTGGACACGGAAGCAGTTGACGGAGGATGACAAGCAGTGGTTGCGGGATTTGAAATACGTCCGGATGGTCACCAGCTTTACACTGGTTCACTCCACGCTGGATGCTCCGCATCGCTGGCAGTACGTGTTCGACAAGCTCGCCGCCGCCACCAGCTTCACGTATCAGAACACCCAGGTGTGCTTCTTCGGCCACACCCACGTCCCGGTAGCCTTCATGCGGGACAGCGTGGTGCGGGGCGGAACCTATTCGAAATTCAAGGTCGATCCCGCCAAGAAGTACTTCGTGAACGTGGGCGCGGTGGGTCAGCCTCGCGACAATAATCCCAAGGCCGCCTACGTGGTTTACGACATGCACGAAAGCACCATTGAACTGCGCCGGTTGGATTACGACATCGCCGGGGCGCAGGCGAAGATTCGGGCTGCCGGCCTGCCGGAACGACTGGCGGAACGGTTGTCCTACGGTCGATAGACTTCCCCCTTCTGTGCGGAGCGTCGATTTGCCGCTTGCAGCCACCCGGCCGACGACTAGAGTGCCTTCATGAGCCTCAAGATGGTCCGGTTATTCTTACTGATCTGGTTGTGCGCCGTTCCTTCCTGGGGGCAGGTGAAGGTACAGGTGCTTCTCGACCAGAATCAGTTCCTGCCTGGCGAGGCAGTTCCGGTGAAGGTCAGGATCATCAATCACTCGGGTCAGACGTTGAAATTTGACCCATCCAGCAACTGGCTGCGGATCAGCCTCCAGGCCGAGGATTCCTTCATTGTGGAGCAAACCGGCGAGGTGCCGGCGACCGGTCATTTCGAACTGCCTCCTTCCAAAATGGCCACCAAGGGGGTGGACATCGAGCCCTACTTCACCCTCAGTCGGCCGGGGCGTTACGCGGTCGTGGCCACGGTGCGCATTCAGGAATGGAATCAAACGATCACCTCCGAGCCCGCCAAGTTTGATCTGATCGGCGGCACCAAGCTCTGGGAAAGGGCTTTTGGAGTTCCGAACTCGGCGCAGCCGGACGGCTCGCCTGAGGTTCGCAAGTACTTGCTTCAGCAGGCAAACCACCTGCGGACCCAGATTCAACTCTACGTGCGCATCACCGATGCTTCCGAGGGCCGCACCTATTGCGTGGTGCCCATCGGGCCGATCGTTTCCTTCAGCGAACCCAAGGCGCTGCTCGACAAGGACTCCAATTTGCATCTGCTCTACCAATCCGGCCCGCGGGTCTCCACTTACTTCGCAATCGATCCTTATGGAAAGGTGTTGACTCACGAGATGATTGAATACTCAGCCTCCCGCCCTCGTCTGGTTCCTGCGGAAGACGGAAGCATCACCGTCCAGGGCGGGATTCGGATGCCTCACGCACCCGAAGAATCCGGCTCCCAGGAATCCACGAAGCCGAAGAATGACGAAGGTTGATTGTTGCCTGAGGCGGCTGACCGTGCTGACAAGCATGGTCCTGGCGCTGTCCCTTCCCGCTGGCGAAACCAACCTGGTCACGCTTCAACTTAAAAACGGCGATCGGCTGACGGGGGAGGTGCTTTCGGAAACCGCCGATCGAATTGTTCTGAGCACTCCATGGAATCTGGCGATCTTCGTTCCCAAATCGGCAATCCAGAACCAGGTGGCTGTGCATCAGGAGGCCGAGGACGTGAGCGCCGCGGACAAAGCCCGGCCGCCCGGCAAAGCGGTGACGGCTTCCAGTCCCGATCAACGGGCGACGCAGCATGACGAAGCGTCGGGCGCGCCAGCTTCCGTTCTGGCATCAAAGTCCGCCGCCGCGTCCGAGTCGCCCGGCAAGGCCAAGGAACCCAAGCACTGGAAGTGGAATCTCAAGATGGGATTGGATTATCTGAGCGGAGTCAAGGATCGACAAATCTATTCGGTGCAGACGGGAATCACCTACACGCGGAATTACCGGTCCAACCCCAGGAAGTTTCTCCGCAACAAGATCGATTACGGCCTGCAGTACGGCGAGACCGATGGCGACATCTCCGCCAATTCCATGGTCGTGGCGAACAAGCTGGATTTTGACGTTTTTGGGGACTTCTATGGCTACGGCTCGGTGGGCTCCGGATATGACCGGGTGCGGAAGATCGAATACCAGGTCGAGGTGGGACCCGGATTGGGATATCATTTGATTGCGGACAAGACCGTCGCCCTCGATACCGAGTTGGGGTTGAACTATCAGTATCGCGAAGGACTCGACGGCGCTCCCAATCGCGAAGTCATCCAAGCTCGAATTGCTCAGGAACTGACGTGGGAGGTCCTCTCGAAGATCACCCTGACAGAGAGTGTCGCCTTCTTGCCCTTCCTGGACGAGCCTGGTCAGTATCAACTCAGGGTGGGGGGGAACGTCGGATTTGGGATCGTCAGGCACTTGTCCCTCAACCTGACTGTGGTGAACCTCTACGATACGCAGCCGGCTCCCGGGGTGCCCAATAATGACTTCCAGCTCCGATCCTCGCTGGGAGTCAACTTTTAGCGAACCAGAATTCCGGACGCATCCAGCAACGCCACCGCCTTGGTGACGGCGTCCTGGAAGGAGGAGACCTTGAAATCATGATGCACCGGGCCGTTCCAGGGCGACTGGATCAGGATGGAGGTGCATCCGGCGATGCGAGCCGCTTCCGCGTCCTGCCATTTGTCGCTGATGGCCACGGACCGATCCAGATCAACGTGCCATTTGAAGCCCGCTTCGATCAGCAAACCAGGCCGCGGCTTGCGGCAGGGGCAGCAATCCGCCTCGTCATGGGGGCATACCATGATATCGTCAAGGTTCAGCTTTTTGAGCAGGATATCGTGCATGACATCCAGCTCGCGGCGGGAGAGATCGCCGGTGGAAAGGCCGGGTTGGTTGGTGGTGGCAATGACCACGTAGCCTGCTTCCCTGAGCTTGCCGATCAGCCCCTCCGCCCCAGGCGCCAGTTTGAAATCCTCCAGACGAGTCGGGGTGATGACGCAGTCGTGTTCCACCTGAACCTTGTTCAGGAGACCGTCTCTTTCGATGAAGGCTGCAACTCGCATGGTTCTCAACAAGCAGGAAGTTGGCCGCCCTCGGAAAATCTACTGAGAAATTTTGACTTGCCTGTTCCAACCCCGCTTCTCCAAGCGGCCGCGGGTGTCCGCAGACCTCAATTGAGCGGGTCCTGGCTGGACTGGAC
>JALOTU010000043.1 GCA_025457725.1 Verrucomicrobiota bacterium | reverse complement strand
GTAACTGCGCTTCATCGTCACACCGGCGATCTTCTCGACCTTGCTGACGAGGGTGTTGATCGACACCAGCTCGCTCGATCCCAGGTTGATCGGGGTGGCATCAAGTCATCCTTTTTCAGCGCCGGATCCTTTTCCACAATACGTTTTGTCTCTTTCATAAATACCTCATAAATACCGTCTGAATTCACATGTTCGGGTTGGGCCTGCCGACCACCGGCTCACCGAGTTCGTCGCAGTTCAGCATGGCGATTGAAAGCATGGAACAGAATGGGCATAGTTGGCCAGCAAATGATTCTTTTTGACTTTTGAAGGCGCGCTCTTCCAAACCCCGGCGCTCCCGGGCGGCACCGGATTTCTTCTCGGCTGACGTAACCGAGGCGCAACGGTTCTATCTCAATCTGAATCCGTCCCCGGAGGAACCCCTGGCGGTGGTCTGCGGCGGCCTGGAGCACTGCACGCCCCACTATGCCATCCACCGGCGGACCTTTCCGTTTTGTTCCTTGGAATATGTGGCCCGGGGACGGGGCCATTTGCGGATCGGGGGGCGCGATTGCCCGCTTCAGCCCGGACGTGTCTTTTCCTACGGCCCCGGCGTGCGGCATGACATCACCGTGGATCCGGCAGATCCGCTGGTGAAGTACTTTGTGGACTTCGCCGGCACGCAAAGCCGGAAACTGCTGAAGGACGCACGACTGGCCCCGGGCCGGGTATTCCAGGTCTTCCCGCCCCACGAGGCACAAGATCTCTTCGATGAACTCATCCACAGCGGCCTCAAAGGCGCCCGGCACAGCGCAAATCTCTGCGCCCGCCTGCTCGAGTGCCTGCTCCTGAAAATCGCCGGGGCGCGCGCCCCCCTGGAAGCGAACGAGACGCGGGCCTTCACCACCTATCAACAATGCCGACGACACATCCAACAGCACCATCTGCGGCTCAAGACCCTCGGTCAGCTGGCGCGGGAATGCCATGCGGACGCCGCCTACCTGTGCCGGCTGTTCCGGCGCTATGGTCATCAAAGCCCGTATCAATTTGTGTTGCGATTAAAAATGAACGCCGCCGCCGAACGGCTCCAGCAACCGGAGGCGCTGGTGAAACAAGTGGCCGAATACATCGGATTCAACGATCCCTTCCACTTCTCCCGCTCCTTCAAACGCGAATTCGGCCTGTCCCCGGACGCCTTTCGTCGGCTGCGCTGACGCGGGGACATCCGCCGCCGGGGAAAGCAATGAGGTGGAACTCGTCGCGCTGCGACGAGTATCGCTGCGTCCAGCGGCGCAACGAATGGCAGCAAAACCCGATTCCGTCCGCTGAACAAAGCCGGGTTCGTCGCAGCGCGACGACCCCACCTGCCAGAAACCGGGATGTGCCCGGGGGCGCGCCCCCGCCCGGCAAAAACATTTGACGCCGCCCGGGCGGCGGGCCTAGCTTGAATCCGTGATGACGGCTCTGAACCTTCGACTCGCTGGTGGCGCGCTGCGGCTTTGCGGTGCGGCGGTCGGGTTCTAGTTTGGTCACGATGACTTTTCCGACCCCCGCTGCCCGCAAGGCAGTGGGGGTCTTGATTTTGCGCTTATGTTGAAAAATCCTGCTGACAAATACCGGCCGTTTCCGCCGGTGGATTTGCCCGACCGGCAATGGCCCGGGCGTGTGCTGACGCACGCGCCCCTCTGGTGCAGTGTGGACCTGCGCGACGGCAACCAGGCGCTCGCCATGCCCATGAACGTCAGCCAGAAACTGGAGCTGTTCCAGACCCTGGTGAAGTGCGGCTTCAAGGAGATCGAGGTGGGATTCCCCTCGGCGTCCAACACCGAGTTCGCGTTCAACCGCCGGTTGATCGAGGAGGGCCGCGCGCCGGACGATGTCTGGCTGCAGGTGCTGGTGCAGGCGAGGGAGGAACTGATCGACAAGACAATCGAGTCGCTGGTCGGCGCCAGGAAGGCGATCATTCATCTCTACAACTCCACCTCGCCCGCCCAGCGCCGGGTGGTGTTCAACATGAGCCGGGAGCAGATCCTGCAGGTCGCGGTGCGCGGCGCGCAGATGGTCAAGGACCGCCTGTCCCGGCTCCGCGGCACCGAGGTCCGGCTGCAATACTCGCCGGAAAGCTTCAGCGCCACCGAGGTGGATTTCGCCCGCGAGGTGTCCGAGGCGGTGATGGACGTCTGGCAGCCCACGCCCGACCGCCGGATGATCCTCAACCTGCCGGACACGGTCGAGGTGGCCATGCCCAACGTGTACGCCGACCAGATTGAATGGATGTGCCGCAACATTCGCAATCGCGACTCGCTCATCATCAGCCTTCACACCCACAACGACCGCTGCACGGGCGTGGCCGCGACGGAACTCGGGTTGCTGGCGGGCGCGGACCGGGTCGAGGGGACGTTGTTCGGCAACGGCGAACGCACCGGCAACCTCGATATCATCACCGTGGCCCTGAACTGTTACATGCACGGCATCGACCCGCGCCTGGACTTTTCCGATCTCAACGCCATCCGCGAGGTGTACGAGCGGTGCACGGGCATGACGGTCCCCGCCCGCCACCCCTACGGCGGGGAGTTCGTGTTCACGGCCTTCAGCGGCTCGCATCAGGACGCCATCAAGAAGGGGCTGGCGGAATGGAAGAGCGGTTCGCAAACGCATTGGGATGTGCCGTATCTTACCATTGATCCGGCGGACATCGGGCGCGAATACCGCGAGGTCATCCGGGTGAACAGCCAGTCCGGCAAAGGGGGCGTGGCCTACCTGCTGGAAAGCCAGTTCGGCATCGCGCTGCCCAAGGATCTGCAGCGTGAGTTCGGACCGATTGCCAACGACGCGGTGGACCGTCTGGGCCGGGAGGTGACCGGGCTGGAGTTGAAAACCATGTTCTGGCGCGAGTATGTGGAACGGCTGCATCCGTGGCAGCTGGAAAGCTTCGCCACCGAAAGCCGGGACGGGGTGGTCAATTGCCGCGCGCAACTGTTGCGATCGGGTGAACCCGTGGAACTCCAGGGACGGGGCAACGGCCCGCTGGCGGCATTGGTGCACGGGTTCGGCCAGGCGGGCCTGCCCAGGTTCGAGATCACCAGCTACAGCGAGCACGCGCTGGGTGCCGGCGAGGAAGCCGCAGCCATCGCCTACATCCAGATCAAGGACCACACCGGACGCCCCCGCTGGGGCGTGGGCGTCGATACCAACCTCGAACTGGCCTCGGTACGGGCGGTGTTGAGCGCGCTGAATCGCGGGGTCGCATGACAAAATTGTCACTCGTCAGCCTCGCGTGTCTGCATTAAGTTTCGCCCCATGCTGAAACAATCGATCCTCTTGGTTCTACTGGGAACCGGGGCGCTGGCCATGGCGGAGTCGGTGCCCATCAGCGCCCCGCCCCGGCCTCCCACCGGGGGCTCCTCCTACAGCGTCATCCCGTCCCACTCCCCCAACGTGGTGGTGACGGAAGGCACGCCGCCCGCAGGCGCGGCGCCGGCGACCACAGCCGCCATCCCCCCCGCCTACCGGCCGCTGCCTGATGGGGTGCTGGTGTGGGACGGGGAAACGCAGGAGACGCGGGTGAAATTCGGGACCGCCCAGGCGTTTACTCAATTCAATCTCACCAACATCTCCCAGGAACCCATCACCGTGAACGCCGTCCGGACCTCGTGCGGCTGCACGGTCCCCAAGCTGCCGCCCATGCCCTGGACACTGGCCCCCGGGACCAGCGGCACCATTGACGTGACCATGAACCTGGCCGGCAAACAGGGCACCGTGGTGAAAACCGTGACCGTAACCACCGATCAGGGGTTCAAGACGCTGTACGTGCGCACCATCATCGAGGAGGCGGCGGCGGGTGTCATGGGCCAGACGGACCGGCTGCGGAACCTGCAAATCGCCAGCGCCAACCGGCAGGCGGTCTTCCAGGGCGATTGCGTCACCTGCCACGTCACTCCGGCCCTCAACAAGACAGGCGCGGAACTGTTCGACAACGCCTGCGGCATCTGCCACGAGGCCGAGCATCGCGCCTCGATGGTCCCGGACCTCAAGAATCTCCAGAAGGAAACCAATGCCGACTACTGGCGCACGTGGATCACCACGAGCATGGACGGTAAACTGATGCCGGCCTTCGCCCTCGAGCACGGCGGGTTCCTGAATGCCATGCAGATCGATTCCTTGGTGGATTACCTGGTGGCGACCATTCCCTCCCAAGCTCCCGCCACTCCCGCACCCGCCAACCCCTGAACATATTGACCACGGCCTGACAGGCGAAAACGGGCAGGAACAGAACCCGACTGGGACACCGAGCCGACATGATCCTGCGGAGGATCACCGCCTCGCCGGCCGGCAACAGGCGGTGGCCCAGACAAATCGGGTCGCCTTCTCCGTCAGCTCGGCAAACCGCAGCGGATCAACATTCGTCAACGCCCCGGCAGACTCCAACACCTCCCGAAGCAACCCGCGCTGCTGCAACGTCAAAGGCACACAACCCGGCGTCAACACCGTCTGAAGCCCACCGTGCTCCAACTGCGGCAGGCTCAGCCGGAACTGCGCCCGCAGGTAGTCGCGCAAGATGTCCAGCACGGCTCGCCGCGAAGTCGTCCCCTTGCCGTGCTCGGCCCGAAACCGGGCAGCCTCCAATTCCTGCAAGGCCACTTCGTAGGGCCGCATGACGAATAGCCACTTGCGACAATACCATCTCCACCCCGCGCGGAGCAGGAATCCGCCCAGTAGAATCCCGCCGACAAGAACCGGGAACCGGGGAAATGGATGCCCCACGTTCGCCACCCCAAGCGTCGCGGTCACCACACCTTGAACGCAAACAGCCGCGGCGGACGGTGTCCCGCATGCCCCGGCTAAGCCGTCAACCCAGGTCGCGACGCCATCCGATGGAACCGCCGCCCCATCCGCCATGCCCAGCACTAAAACGAGTCCGCCAACGAAGAGGCCTGCAGACCGGCGGATCCCGCGGCATTGGACGACACTCGCAAGGGTCGGCCAATCCCGGCGGGGTGATGCCGATCCAACACAGCACCCGGCCGATGTCGTCTCTGGCTCCCGGGATCGGTTCCCCCCGGATGGTGGCGGTGTCGGGCCGGCGCCCGACACAGCGACATCGCCCGCGGAAGGCCGCGCCAGGCGGAGAATCCGCGAGTGCCTCAGATACCGGGCCTCGCTGAGTTCCTTCAGCCGTTCGAATACCTGCGGCTCGGGTTTGATTTCGCCGGACAACAGTCCGCGAAGAACGATGCGTACGATCGAGTTCATGTTTGGCCTCCATTGCGGTCCGCCACCGGCCCCCCCGTACGCCACCCGCACCGGTGCCTTACCTGGGTTGATTCATCATGCGTTGTTTGAGTTCATGGTTGACCGGGAATCGTGTTCGTGACTCCCGCCTGCTATTTCAAGGAATCACACCGCCATGGCTGGAGACTGTCCGGAGCATTACACCCGTGTAAGGTGGGGAGAGGGATATCCCTGGAACCACCGGCGCGGGATGCAGACACCCTCCCCGGCCAGGCATGAACCCGAAGGGCTGGTTCAGAAGGGATAACCGATGCTGAAGTGCAGCGTGCCCGTCGGATCCGCCGGGCGCGGGTCCAGGTTGTAACCGTATTCGAGGCGCACGGGGCCAATGACGGTGTTCCATCGCACCCCGCCGCCCACCGACCACAGGACCTGATCAAAGGGATAGGTGTCGAGGTCCGGCGTGATACCCGCCCCATCGAGAAAGCCCACGATGGAAATGGTGCGCGTCAGGTACTGCTCGAGTTCAAGGTTCCACTGCAACACGGAGACGGCGCCGAGCTGCTCGCCGTTGGCGTCCAGGGGGGACGCCCCGCCGCGCTGGTAACCGCGCACACTGTTGGCGCCGCCGGGGAAGAACCGCTTGTTGAAAGGCAGCGAGGTGTCCGGATCCGGGCTGTAAGCGATGTCGTGCAGCAGGCCCACGTGCCCGATCAGCCCGCGGGAAAACGGATGATGATACGCCGCCCCCAGCTCCACCCGGGTGTAGTCCGATTGGCCGCCGAGCACCGGGTCGGAATATTCGATGTTGGCATAGAGCCGATACCCGTCTCGCGGCAGAAGCGGATTGTCCCGGCGATCTATCTGCCAGTCCGCTATGATCGCCGCCGCGCGTGTGTCCTCGTCGCCAATGGCGTCGGTTTGCGCCGCAAGAAACTCGTAGGAATAACGCAGCCCGACCTGCTGTCCCGATCGCGGCAACTGCTGGCGCAATCCCAGGGATAATTTGAGTTCCTGCTGATCGTAGGTGAGTTCCTCGCCCTGATACCCGTTGGCCGACGCGTAGAGGTCGAGGTTCGGCCGAAGGAACTCCGGAACGGTGTAGGTGTAGGCGCCCAGCGTGGATTTGAGGGATTGCACGACCTTCAACCGGGTGTTGTGGCCGATGCCCCACAGGTTGTAGTGCTGGAACTCAAAGCCGCCAAAGAACTGGTCGTAGCTGCCGTAACCGCCGATGAGGCTCAACTCATAACGCCTGCCTTCCGTCAGCTCATACACCACATCCCGGGGCGATCCGGTATCGGGCTCCAGCCGCAGATCCACAAAGCGAAAACTCCCCAATCGCGCCAGCCGCTCCCGACCCTGATCGGCCTCCACGCGGTCCAGCAACGGGCCCTCGACCCGTGCGCGCCGGAGCAGGAAGGACTCCCGCGAATGCCCGGCCCCCTCGAAGCGCACCTGGCCCAGTTCGACCTGTTCCCCCCGCTCCACCTCCACCTCCAAATCCATCCACACCACCTCCTCCGCTTCGGAGCGGCCGACCTCAACCAACCGGGCCTGCGCATCCGGATAACCCTTGCGGTAAAGCTCCACCTCCACCGCCTGCGCGGCATCCTGCTCCCACGTCAGGGAATAGGGCTGAGCCTCGGGAAGCGCCGGCAGCTCGACCCCCGCCGCGCCGGGGTCCGGGGACGCCAGCCGCCAACTGCGCACGACATATTTCCGGCCCTCCCTCACCCGGAGCGTGATGCGGGTCTGCCCGGTCACGGGATCGCTCCACTGCTCCTCCACTTCCACCACCGCGTCCCGATACCCCAGGTTGACCAGCTCGCGCCGCAAGCCACGCATGGAGGTCTGCAGACTGTCGGGACTGAAACGTCGCGAACTCTTGAGGTTCAGGAGGGAATCCCGAATGAGAAAAAATCCCTTCGCCCGCGACTCGGGTATGGCGGTCAACCCCTTTATCTCCAGTTCGTCGTAATAGAAAAGCACCCCGCGGAACGCCTCGAAATGCGCCTCCCCGACCTGCACCCCGCGCGGCACTTCCAACTCCTCCCGGCCATTCCATCCGATGACCAGGACCTCCCCGTTGGTCAATGTCAGGTGGCCCACGATCAAAGGTTTCAGGTAGCCGTCATCCTGAAGCCGGTTCAGCAGCACGAGGAAGGCGTCCTCGATGAAGTTGGCGTCCAATACCGGCGCCTGCCGGTCCGCCTGCAGTTCCCGCAAGGATCGGCGAAGCGCCCGGTTCTCCAGCAGTCCATAGCCCGAGACCCGGAGCGCAGCCGGTGCGACCAACTCCACACTGTTGGTCTCGGCCGGGGACCACACCGGGCGCAGCACCAGAAGCAAAAGGCACAACAGCGCGCGCCACGCAGGCTGGGCGACTCGCGAGCGCGGGTGGGTTGGCCGGAACAATGCCATTGGATCAACCACTTTCGCCGACAAGACTGCCCGCGCTCCCCTCCACGTGTTCCAAAATCGGCGCCTCATTTCGAAAGCACCTTGAACTTGAGGCCCGAGTTTACGTTCTGGAAGCGGTCGTATTCCCCAAAGGCCGACCAGCGGTCGTTGAACAGATACTCGATCGCATAGGTGGTCTTGCCATCCTGGGTCACGTCCTCCCCGCTCCGGAGAATCAAACGCTCGGTCGTGGAGGTGTTGCCGATGAAGCGATTGACGAATTCCTTGCCGATGTAATAGCCGACCTGACCGGCCTTGTCCGTGGCGCCGTAGCCGAAGTCCGAGCGCGGAATCTCGCCGGCCGTCAACATCATGAGAATCTGCTGGGCGTTCAGCGGCGGCACAGATTGAAAGGTCAGGTTGGGCGCGTCCATGGGTCCGCGCAGATCAACCGTGACAATGTATCCATAATTCCGGCCTTCACCCCGGAACTCCAGCCGGGGCCGATACGGATCGTCCCGGGTCAGATCCACCCGGCCGTTTTCCAGGTTCAATGTGCCAAAAGGAAACAGCACCTTGCCGCTGTCCACCGTCACTGCCCCGACCGCAATGGGTTCACGCAGCGTGCCCTGCAGCTGCAGCCCGGCGGAAACCTCCCCTTTGAAGGCGGGACTGAACACATTCAGGAACCGATCGCCCTTCACCCGCACGTCCAGTCGCCAATCGCCGAAGGGAGGCTGCCGGATACTGAAGTAGGGCGGACGTTGCTCGGGCTGGCTGCGATCAAAACTGAGCAGCGAATTGAAATCCCGGAACAACAGGCTGCGCTGCAGCTGCACGTCTCCGGAAAGAAGCGCAATCGCATCAAAAGACTTCTGCAGGCGCAAATCCAAATCCGCGCGCACAAAGAGTTCGGGATCCCTCACCAGGGAAAGGTTCCGCCCGGTGAGCCGCAAATCGAGCCGATGCTCCCCATCGTCCCTCCAACCCAGTTCCCCGCTCAACCCAACCGGACGCCCCCCAAGCGTGGCGGTGAAGGTGTTGATCGTGGCCTGCCATCCGTCCCAGGCAATGTCCGCCTCGATGTCACGCAGCGCACCCAGCGGTTTGAAAAACCGGGTCGCCCCATTGGTAATCGTCAACCGCCCATGCACTCGCCGTGGCGGCAGGAGGGAAAGCTCCAGATCCGCCCGGCCTACAGGCGCAATAATCCCCGGGGCCAAGGCGCTCAAGGCGGACAACGGCGCGTCCTCAAGCCGCAAGTCGCCGTCGATCCGTCCCCAATCGGGTGCGCGCACCGCCTCCCACCACTCCTTCCAGTTCCGCGCGCCAATGGCCCAACGCGCCCGGGCGCGTATTTCCTGCCCCAACAGCCGCGCGTCGGCGCGCCGCAGCTCGACCCCGCCCAGATCCAGGCCCGCCTCCAACCGGACGTCCTCCAACTCCGGCACCACAAACACCTCCCCGGCATTTGTGTCCACGCTTCGCACGCGCGCGGCGTTCACGACCAGCTCCCCCTGGACCGCCGGAAGCTCGCCGCGCACACGAAACTCAAGGGTCGGCGACTCGACCTTCACCCCGACGGTCCGCTCAACCAGCGACCACAACGGTCCATTCTCAGCCGCCCGCACATCGAACTGCGCAACCCGGTTGGAGCTGGACTCCACAATGCCCCAGCCCCGCGCGGGCTCGATCCCCAATGGCAGGTGCCCGCTCACACCGGCACAGGGGACGTCATTGAGATCCACATGCGCCGATTCCACCTGAAGCGATTGCCCGTCCGACCAGGCGCGTCCAGCCACCGACCAGACCGCGTTGCTCGCCTGGCGCCACCGCGCTTGCGCGTTGAGATCAAACACCAGCGGACCGTCCTCCCAGCCGAACGACAGCGTCGCTTCCGGCACCTGCAACTCCGGCAGGTCCGGCGTCAGAAAATCTCCGAGGTAACTGGACCGCAACCCATGAACCGTCACCTCGCCGGTCCCACTGGTCGGCCAATGAACCGCTCCCTGCACCGCCAGCCGGCTCCCCGGTCCGACAAGGTCCATCGGGGATAGGTTCATTCCCAGGCCGTTTGTTCCGCTGACAACTTCCCAATGAAACGGCTCGCGCAAGGCCCACGCCCCGTCGCCCGTGACCAGCGACACGGCATCGCACTGGAATTCCG
>JALOTU010000430.1 GCA_025457725.1 Verrucomicrobiota bacterium | reverse complement strand
AGACATGGCAATCGCAGTTGGAACCAAGGCCCCGGACTTCAACCTCAAGTCGAAGACCTCCGACGGTGTCAAGGATGTGAAGCTCAGCGACAATTTCGGCAAGAAGAACACCGTGGTGCTCTTCTTCCCGCTCGCTTTCACCGGCGTATGCACGCAGGAGATGTGCGATATCACTGCGGGATTGAGCGCATACAAGGATCTGAACGCGGACGTGATCGCCATCAGCGTGGACAGCCCGTTCTCCCAGGAGGCTTGGGCGCAGAAGGAAAAGATCTCGATCACCCTGGCGAGCGATCTGAACAAGACCACCTCCAAGGCGTATGGAGTGTTGCTCGATGACCTGCTTGGGTTCGGATCCGCCGCCGCCCGCGCCGCCTTCGTCATCGACAAGAACGGGGTGGTCCAATACAGCGAGCAGACACCAACCCCGAAGGACCTGCCCAACTTCCAGGCCGTCAAGGCCAAGTTGGCGGAGCTGAAATAGCCTCCCGGCGTGTTCCGTCCATGCATAGACCTGCACGAGGGCAGGGTGAAGCAGATTGTTGGCGGCTCGCTCTCCCTTGGCCCGGCGGAGCTGAAAACCAACTTCATTTCGGATCGCCCGGCGGCATGGTACGCGGAACTCTACGCCCGGGACGGGTTGTCCGGCGGGCATGTGATCAAGCTGGGGCCGGGCAATGACTCCGCCGCGCAGCTGGCATTGGCGGCCTATCCGGGCGGCCTCCAGATCGGCGGCGGCATTCACGCCGATAACGCCCGATCCTGGCTGGATGCCGGCGCCTCGCACGTCATCGTCACCTCCTGGGTTTTTAGCCAGGGCCAGGTGAACTGGGACCGGCTCGATCAGCTGGTCAAGGGCATCGGGCGCGACCGGCTGGTGCTCGACCTGAGCTGCCGGCGTCGTGGGGGGGATTATTTCGTGGTCACGGATCGCTGGAAGCATTTCACGGACGTGACCCTGGGCGAGGAATCCCTGCAACGGCTGGCGGCGTATGCCGCCGAATTCCTGATTCATGCTGTGGATGTGGAGGGGTTGTGCGGGGGCATTGACCTCGATCTGGTCCGCAAGCTGGCGCGCTGGAGCCCCCTTCCCACCACCTATGCAGGCGGCGCCCGCTCCATTGAAGATCTGGAAACGGTGACCCGCGAGGGGCGGGGGAGGATTCACCTGACCATCGGATCGGCGCTGGACATCTTTGGCGGCAGCGGGGTTCGATACGCGGACGTGGTGGAGTTCAATCGCAGATTCGCGGCCTGAAGGCGCCCGACGATCCCACCGGCCGGCGGCGGTTGCGACTCAACGCCAACAGCCGGCGTGCCTCGGTGCCGGGTGACCTCGGGCACGACCCGATAAACTCAAGGGGGTCGTCAGAAGACGGATGACGCTCTCCCATCGCTTGTGCACTTCCTGACGGACCTGTTGGGGTGTCCTTCCGAACACCTGGACCATCATGCCCGGACGCCGCATTCTGAGCGGCGTCGAGTACCACTGCTCGGTGAATGATCCTGTGCGATGACTCAAGCGATCGCAAACCTCGCAAGGCTCCGGATCCGCCGCGCGCAACTCATCCGCATCTTCCCTGGGGATCTGGTATCGATGATGGCGGCATGTTTTCATCCAAGTGAATCAAACCCGAGGTCGTGACGATCGGATGACGGTTTGATTACAATTGAGTGTCAAAGTCCGCTTGCGCCCATCGGAGTTCCTGCGGGGGGGCGATGCTGGGAGTCTGAGCCGCTTCAGGCTGGGGACAGTTTGCCAGCATCCACCTGCCAGCGTTGCAGCCGTGTCCCCAATTCCTCCGGCCAGCTTTGTTCCGTCGCGGTCATGAAGGCCTGGCCGCCAGCGCGATGACTTCGCTCCAGCAGCGGCAGAAAGCCGCCCCGACGTTTCGCGTCCAGTTCCCCCATGACGTCGTCGATCAACAAAACGGGTGGGGAGCCGTGAATGCCGGTGAGGTATTCGGCCTGGGCCATCTTCAGCGCCAGCGCCACGGATCGCTTCTGCCCCTCGCTGGCGTATTGGGCTGCGGACCGGCTGTTGAGCGTGAGCTGAAGATCATCCCGATGCGGCCCGACCAGCGTTGTGCGGTAGCGTTGCTCCCGTTTCCGCGATTGCGCCAGCTCAATGGCCAGGTCCTGGGCGGAACTGCGCTGGTACTCGACCCGCAATTCCTCGGCGTCGTGCGAGATCCGACGGTAGGCAAGCCGGGTCAGCGGGGAGATTCTCGGGATGAGATCCTCCCGCATCCGAACGATCTCATTCCCGGCCTTGATCAATTCCCCGGAAAACCCGGCCAGGGCGTCGTCGTCCGGCTGCGGTTGCTTCAACAGGGCGTTGCGCGAACGCAGCGCGCGGGCGTAACGCTGGAGCAGGGGAAGGTAGGTCGGGTGCGTCTGCGCCAGGAGCAGATCCACGAACCGTCGACGGATGCGGCCCGTTCCCTTGATCAATTGCAGATCCTCCGTGCAAAACACCACCGTGCGCAGCGCGCCCAGGTAATCGGTCAACTTGCGTACGGGTCGCCCGTCCAGACTCAGGCTCCGTTCGCCGGGGGACCAATACATCTTGATCTCACGCCGGCTCTGGTGCACGACCCTCCCGCCGGCAAAGTAGCCCGTCTTCCCGTGTTGGATCATTTGAGCCCCACCGACACCGCGAAACGACCGCAGGGTGGCGAGCAGGTAGATGGCCTCGAGGATGTTCGTCTTCCCCTGGGCATTGTTCCCAAGCAACAGATGGAACCCCGGCGCGAAATCCGCGTCGAGCCGCCCGTAATTGCGGAAGTCACGCAGGCGCAGATGCTCAAGATGCACGGGCAAAGGATGCGAGCACCACCAAGATGGGGCGAGCCATTTTCCATAATCCC
>JALOTU010000429.1 GCA_025457725.1 Verrucomicrobiota bacterium | reverse complement strand
CGGCATACCCGGGCACCTGATCCTGTTCAAAACCGGGTTCGCCGTGGCCTTTGCAGCGGTGAAACTTCCAGTTGTGCCATGGGCAGACGACATAGTCGCCATCCAAGCGGCCCTGACCGAGCGGTCCGCCGACGTGGTTGCAGGCATTGGAGATTGCGCCAAAGGTCCCATCCGCGTGGCTCAGCGCAATCCGCGTCCGTTCGACATGAATCTCCGTCAACGACGACCTGCTGAGATCTTCCACCGCGCCAACATCGCGCCAGTCCGGGGTTTTCATGGGCACAAGGTGGCCGCAGATGTTTGGTCGGGTCAAGCCACGGCGGATGTCCCGGGCAGCAGGGGCAGCCCGGGCGGCCCGCCGCTGGGGTGGGGTGCGGCATTTCTGCCGCTTCACGTTGCCCTAACCCAGCGCGCCCGAAGTGTTTGAGAGTCATCCAGATTTCGCACATTGAAGCGACCTGGAGGTCGCGTTCGCTTCGGACAGGCGCCTGGGGGAGGTTCGGTTTTGCCGCGGGCGGGGGGCGGCGATCGGCTGATTCCGGCGCACTGCTCCGTCCTGCGCGGAGTTGCTTTGACACATTCCGGAGAAAGGCGGATGGTGGGACAGTCCCAGACAGGAATAATTTTGAATGAATCGCCTGCCAACAGAATCTCCGGAGGGGGACCGGATTGGCGGCACGATCCTGGCAGAGATGTTGGGCCGGGAAACCGTGAGGGGAGATCTCTGGCATGCGGAGGGCGCAAAGATCCGCTGCGTCGCGTGCGGTCATCGTTGCCTGATCGCGCCAAACCGTGCGGGCATCTGCAAGGTACGGTTCAATCAGGATGGCGAACTGCGCGTGCCGTTTGGCTATGTCGCCGGTATTCAGTCGGATCCGGTTGAAAAGAAACCCTTCTTTCACGTGCTGCCCGGTTCCGATGCGCTCACCTTCGGGATGCTCGGCTGCGATTTCCATTGTGGTTACTGTCAGAACTGGGTGACCAGCCAGGCGTTGCGGGATCCGGCGGCGCGAACCCCCATCCAGCCCGCCACCCCGGGTCAACTCATCGAAGCCGCCCGGCACCTCGGATCGCGTCTTGTGGTTTCCAGCTACAATGAACCGCTCATCACCGCCGAGTGGGCGGTGGCGGTGTTCCGCGAGGCGCGCGAGGCGGGTCTGCTGTGCGCCTTTGTCTCCAATGGCAACGCCACGGATGAGGCGCTGGACTACCTGAAACCGTGGATCTCCGCCTACAAGATCGATTTGAAGGGATTCAATGATCAACGCTATCGTTCCCTCGGCGGGACGCTCGCCCATGTGTGCCGTGGAATCGAGATGGTGCTGGAGCGGGGGATCTGGCTTGAGGTCGTGACGCTGGTGGTTCCGGGGTTCAACGACAGCGAGGAGGAATTGAAGTCCATTGCCCGGTTTTTAGCACGGTGCGGTCGGGACATTCCCTGGCATGTGACGGCGTTTCATCCGGATTACAAGATGAGCGACGGCGAGCAGACGCAGGCTGAGTCGTTGATGAGGGCTGCGGAGATCGGGGCGGCGGCGGGGCTGAGGTTTGTGTATGCCGGCAACGCGCCGGGAAGAGTCGGCCGATGGGAGAACACCTTCTGTCCGTCCTGCAACCGGGTGCTGGTTGAGCGATCCGGTTATCGCATTGTGGGCTGCCACCTCACCGCAACCGGGAATTGTCCCGATTGCGGCGCCCGCGTGCCCGGCGTCTGGGCGGCTGGGGAAGTCAACGTGACAACCACCGCGGAATCGCATTCCGGCGAATGGATGCGTGGCCCGCACCGGGTGCGGTTGGGGGACAGCTCGCAGCGACCATGAAGCCCGTCCATACATTTGCCGAGCCCCGTTTGCCGGGTGTCTCCGGCCTGTTTTATCCCGCTGATCCCGGGGAACTCCGGCAGATGGTGGAGGGTTTCACCCAGGAGGCGGTCGCCCCGGCGGGAGGATCGTTCAAAGCCTACGTCCTGCCGCATGCAGGGTATCCCTATTCCGGGCCGGTGGCCGGCACGGGGTATCGTTGCGTGCGTGCGGAGTACGATCGCATCCGGCGGGTGGTGCTGCTGGGGCCATCGCATCGGATGGCGTTCCGGGGTCTGGCGACCAGCCGCCATGACGCGTTTGCCACGCCGTTGGGCGAGGTGGGAGTGGATCTTGAAGCCGTCGAGAGCATCCGGGGCCTGCCCCAGGTTTTGGAATTGGACCGTGCCCACCGGGGGGAACACTCGCTGGAGGTGCATCTGCCCTTCCTGCAAGTTGCCTTGGACGACTTTCAACTCGTGCCGCTGGTTGTGGGGGACGCGACGGAGGGCGAGGTGGCGGAGGTGCTCGAACGATTGTGGGGCGGCGACGAGACGCTGGTGATCGTCAGCTCCGACCTCAGTCACTATCACACTTACGAGAACGCGTGTGATTTGGATCGGGTCACTGCCCAGAAGATCCTGGCGCTAGAGCCGGTGAACCCGGAACAGGCGTGTGGGGCGGTGCCGTTGGATGGCCTGCTTCAGGTCTCGCGCGATCGTGGGATGACCTGGCGACAGCTGGACCTGCGGAATTCGGGCGACACGGCAGGAACGCGCGACCGGGTGGTCGGTTATGGAGCGTTCGCCGGGCGATGATCCGTCTACTCCGTGGCCGGCAGGTTGGTGCCCGGGGTGGAGGCGGGTTCGGCGGGGATCGTCGTCTCGAGCTTGAAATCTCCGGCGGCCGGCGCGGCCACTGGCGCTTCGCCCGGGAGCGAGCTGGCCGAAGGGGTTGTGGCAGGCAGCGAAGCCGGCGCATCGGCGACGGCTTTGATCAGAGCGGACTCCGACCGGTTGTGATACCTGCTCTGCAACATGCCGATCACCAGTGCCAGCACGAAGAACGTGGTG
>JALOTU010000428.1 GCA_025457725.1 Verrucomicrobiota bacterium | reverse complement strand
TCCTACATGGTGCAGACCGGCCGTCCATCCGGGGGGCGCGACGTGTTTCCCTGCGTTGGCGCGGTCACGTCCCTGTTCAAGGGCTACGACGCCGGTTACGAGGGTTTGGTGCCGCCCTACATCGTGTTGACCGAGCCGCAGGGACGCTTCTCGGAGGCGGGTTTTCTGGGCAACCGCTACAAGCCCTTTGCCACCGGCGGCGATCCGGCCCGGACACCGTTTGCCGTCGAGGGTGTGGTGGCCGTCGGCGTCTCCGAGCGGCGTCAGAGGAGCCGGCGCGGTTTGTTGGAGCAGGTAAACACGCTGGGACAGGCGCTGCACGGGAACGCGTCGTTGAAGGCGCTGTACGATTCCGAGGAGCAGGCCTACGAACTGATCCTGGGCGATGCCGGCAAACTGTTCGATCTGTCGCAGGAGACGGATGAACTGCGCGACCGCTACGGACGCAACACCTTTGGGCAGTCCTGCCTGATGGCCCGGCGCTTGGTCGAGAAGGGTGTGCCTTACATCACGATCAACCACAAAGGCTGGGACACGCACAAGAGCCACTTCCAGATCATGAACCGGAAGCTGCCCGAATTGGACAAGGGGTTCGCCACGCTGTTGCAGGACCTCGCCGATCGTGGATTGCTGGACAGCACGGTGGTGTGGTTGGGGGGCGAGTTCGGGCGCACGCCCAAGGTCATGTGGGAGGCACCGTGGAATGGCGGCCGCGGGCACTGGGGCAAGGCATTCTCCGTCGTGCTGGCCGGCGGCGGTTTCCGCGGCGGACGCGTGGTCGGGGAAACCGACGCCAGGGGCGAGGAAGTGAAGACCCGCCCGGTGTATCCCGCCGACATCATCGGCAGCATCTACGAGGTGACGGGCATTGATCCCAACGCGCCGCTGCCACATCCGCAGGGCCTGCGCGTCACCGTGGCTCCGTCCGAGCAGGAAGAGGGGGTCAAACGCACCGGCCTGATCACGGAGATTCTCTAGGGGGAACCATCCATGACGACAATGCACGACCAGCAGCAGTGCCGCGGTGCTCGGCTCGGGGAATGTTGCCGGGTGGCGGCGGCTGTCTCGTTGCTGTGCCTTGGAACAGTGGGGGCCCGGGCCCAGCGCACGCCGCACATCGGCTATGCCTATCCGGCCGGAGGCCAGCAGGGGAAGACCTTTCAGGTCGTGGTGGGCGGCCTGTACTTGAACGCCATCAGCGAGGCCATGGTGTCGGGTGAAGGCGTCACCGTCACGATGGTGGATTATGAACGGCCCATTCAGCAAAAACGGGTTACTGAATTGCGCGAGGCGCTCAAGCAGGTGCGCTCCGAAATGGGAAAGGCACGCCGCCAGGGACTGTTCCAGACGCCGGCGGAGGCCATGAAGCTGTTTTCCAAACTCGTGGAGGAGCAGGGATTCACGCTGAAGGAACTCCAGCAGGCGGCGGAGTATCGGCGCCGGAAACAGGACCCCAAGCACCAGATCAATCCGCAGTTGGCCGAAACCGTCACGCTCGAGGTAAGCATCGCGCCGGAGGCCGCGCCCGGTCCGCGGGAACTGCGCCTGGGCGGTCGCAGCGGCCTGTCCAATCCCATCGTCTTTGACGTCGGGCAGCTGCCCGAGGTCAACGAACCGGACTCCAGCCCCGGCTTCACCTGGGAGTTCCTGAGCGGGGAAGGGCGTTGGAAGCAGGCAGCCGACCGGCCCGAGCCCGTGTCCAAAACGCTGGCGTTGCCCGTTCTCATCAACGGCCAGATTCTGCCCGGCGAGGTCGATCGGTTCCGTTTCCGGGCGCGCCAGGGACAACTGGTCGTGGCCGTGGTCCGGGCCCGGGCGTTGATGCCCTATCTGGCCGACGCGGTGCCGGGTTGGTTCCAGGCCACCGTGGCCCTGCGCGACGCCAAGGGGACCGAGGTGGCTTACGACGACGACTTCGAGTTCCATCCGGACCCGGTGCTCCATTACGTGATTCCGCGCGACGGCACCTACACCCTCGAGATCCAGGACTCCATCTACCGCGGGCGGGAGGACTTTGTGTATCGAATCGCGCTGGGAGAACTGCCGTTCCTCACCGGCATCTTCCCGTTGGGAGGTGTGGCCGGACAGCAGGCCGAGGTGACTTTGACGGGCTGGAACTTGCCCACGAACCAACTCACCGTGGTGCCGCAGGCCGATGACTCGGGGAGCGCGACGCTGTTTGTCGAACGGGACGGCATCCGCTCCAATCCGGTCCGGTTCACCGTGGGCTCGCTGCCGGAGGTGATGGAGCAGGAACCGAACAACATTTCCGCCAGCGCCCAGGCCGTCTCGCTGCCGGTCGTGATCAATGGCCGCGTGGGCGAGGCGGGCGACGAGGACGTGTTCCGCTTCGAGGGTCGCGCCGGACAGGAAGTGGTCGCCGAGGTTTTCGCCAGACGACTGGGGTCGCCCCTGGATTCCGTGCTGAAACTCACCGATACCGGTGGTGTTGAACTGGCGAGCAACGACGATCATCCGGACGAAGCAGCGGGGCTGACCACCCATCATGCCGATTCGCAACTGCGCGCCGTGCTGCCGGCGGACGGTCTCTATTACCTGACCCTGGGCGACACCCAGCGGCAGGGGGGTGACGCGCAGGTTTACCGGTTGCAGATCGCGCCGCCGCAGCCCGACTTCAAACTGCGGGTGGTGCCCTCCAGTCTCAGCTTGCGTGCCGGATCGTCCGTGCCGCTCACGGTGCATGTGCTGCGGGCGCAAGGATTCACCAACGACAACGCGGCTGACGGACGAAACCAACGTGTTCCAGGTCACCCTCAAGAGCGCCACGACCGTGCACGTCGGCGAATGGGATTTTCAGATGGAGGGTCGCGCGGGGGCGGACGGCGAGGAAATCATCCGGGCCGCCGTTCCTGCCGACGACATGATGCAGGCGTTCATCTATCGCCATCTGGTTCCGGCCCAGGAGATGAAAGTGGCCGTGACCGGGCGCGCCTCGAAAGGGAAGTGACCTGGTGAAAGCCGGGCCGGGTGCGGTCAATTCGCACGGTGGTGCGGGACGGGTAGGAGATGTCAAAACTCTTTAGAAATGTCCCCTGTTAAACTCAGAACAGAATGTCCCCTTCGTTGTTTGCTTTTTGTTGTTGGGATTCCCCGGGTGGCGGTGCGGGACGCAGGGAGGCCGGAGCGTAGCGGAGGCGGCGGGGGGGGAATCGGGTGAACACACCTTCTAGGCTTTCAGGGTCTCGCTGGCAGCCTGCAATACTGAGGGCTTATCGCGCCGGTTTTTCGACCGGTTGCTCCCAGCCGCCTGTCCATATCATTCCATCCATGGCCTGGTTTCGGGCAGGAAATGAGCGAGACCCTCCAGGATACCGGCAGCGTAGTTGCCGTTCATGCCCAGGAAGTTGCCGCGGGCCAGATACAGCTTGTCTGGACTGCCGTGTCGGCGCGCGCCTTCGCGTGCCTGCTGCCGGACTTCTTCGGTGGCATTGGCCACAAGCACCGCCTGCAAGCCGCTGGTCAGCACAGG
>JALOTU010000427.1 GCA_025457725.1 Verrucomicrobiota bacterium | reverse complement strand
ACCTCCGCCATTCTGCTCCCCCCAGGCAGTGGCTCCAAGGAAGCAGATCGTCTGGCGGTGGCGGTGGCGAAGGCAATCCGATTCGTTCCCGCCTCCACCTCCGGCGCCGATCAACCGCTCACCTTCGGAGGCTTGATCTTCGACTGGCAGACAGTACCCCCGGACAATGCCAGCCCACCGGCAAATGAATAAGCCGGCTGACAAGACGATTCGGCTGCCGCAGGCCGGCCCGGGGAAACGAAACGCACCCCAGGAAAGGAGTCTCGCGAACCATGACGGTTGACTCGCTCCTCCTGGCCTACGTGGTATTTCTGCTCGGCCTGCTGGCGTTGATCGTGACCGGCAGCGAAATGCGTCGGCGACGATTCGCCCCCAAGCCGTCGCAGGACCGCATCTTCCGCTGCGAACAGTGTGGCCTCGTTTACACAGACGACCCGGATGTCGACCGCTCCCGCTGTTCACAGTGCGGGGAAATGAACGAGCCCGTGACGTTTTAGCCCAACCGCCTTTCCTGCACTCCGCTGTCATGCTCTCCTCGACCGGAGCGCCGCGCTCGCCCAGCGGCGGCTTCAAGACCCCGTCTTCAGCTCGACGACATCGTGCGGCGAGGCTTCGCGCATGCCGGCGCCACTGACCCGGATATAGCGGGCGCGCGTCTTGAGTTCGTCCGGGTTCACCGCCCCCAGGTAGCCCATGCCCGATTGGATTCCGCCAATCAACACGGCGATCACCCGGTCCAACGGCCCGGCGACTTCCTTGAGCGCTTCCACCCCTTCCGGCGCCACCTTCCGGGTTGCATCCGCCTTGGCGTGCCCGTAGCGCGCCGCCGATCCGGACTTCATGGCGGCCAGGCTGCCCATGCCCCGGTATTGCTTGTAGAGTTTGCCCCCGATTTCCATCACCTCACCGGGCGCCTCGGTGCAACCGGCGAACAACCCGCCACACATGACGCCATTGGCCAGCGTCAGGGCCTTGACGATATCGCCGGACTTGGTGATGCCTCCATCGGCAACAATCGAAACACGTTTCCGGGACGCCGCCTTGGAACAAACGTAGAGCGCGGTCATCTGCGGAATTCCCACCCCGGCCACGATGCGCGTGGTGCAAATGGAGCCCGGCCCCTGCCCCACCTTGATGATGCTCGCTCCCGCATCCGCCAAAAACTCCACTCCGGCCGCGCTGGTGACATTCCCCGCGATGATCGGCAGCTTCGGAAACGCATCCCTCACGACCCGCACCGCCTCCCCCACGCCCTGGGTGAAGCCGTGTGCGGTGGAAACGGCCACCACATCCAACCCACGCTCCGCCAGCGCGGACACGTGGGCCAGCACCCGCTCGCGGTCCAGGTCGCCAAAGGCATTGCGGGTCGCACTCACCGCCGCGCCGCACAGCAACCGAAAATACGGGTCGCGCGCCGGCTTGAACTGGGCGGTCTTCTCCTGCGTGATGCGTTCCACGTCGCTCATGGTGAACAACCCGCGCAGGCGATCCTGCTCGTCCACCACCAGCAGCTTGTGGATGCCGGGATGGTCGGTGAAAAACTTGTCGGCCCGGGCGATCGGATTGCGGCCCAGTTCCTTCTGCGGAACGGTATGCACCTGGTCCCGAGGGGTGAGCGCCTCCGCCACCTTGCGCCTCGCATAACGATGCTTGACCACATGCCCCGGAAGCAGCCCGGTCAGTCTCCCCTGCGCGTCCACCACCGGGAATGTCCGAAACTCAAACCGCCGCTGCTCGACCATGTCCAGCACATCGCCGATCCACTGGTCGGGGGAAACCTTGATGGGTTCCTGAATTAGGCCGTGCACATGGTTCTTCACCCGGCTGACCTCGTGCAACTGCTGCTCCTCGGACATGTTGTAGTGAATCAACCCAAGCCCGCCGTTCAAGGCCATGGCAATGGCCATGCGGGACTCGGTGACCGTGTCCATGTCCGCCGACAGCAGCGGAATGTTCAGGGTGAGCCCATCCGCAAGCCGGGTTTCCAGCTGCGTGTCCCGCGGCAGGATCTCGGAATACTGCGTCGCCAGGGTGACGTCGTCGTAGGTCAGCGCCACCTGACGATGGGCGGCGAAAAACTCGTCGGCCGGCTGGTAGAACTGGGAGTCGAGGGAACTGGGCTTCGCCTTTACTGCCATGCGTGAACATGCCCGACGCACCACAGCAATGGCAAGTGCAGATTCCAGTGCAGATTCCAGAGAGGAAACGGTCAGAACAGCAGCAGATCCAGCAATCGTTCCCCGGCGGGGGCAAGCGTCCAGCCCGATCCCTTGCGAGTGACCAGCTTGCGGCCGGGTCGCAGGGCGTATTCCTGCTCGTTGACGCTGATCAGCTGAACCCGAGCCTGGGAGGGTATCTCGGAAGCGGCCCTCGGGATGGCCTGGTAGGGCACGCCGTTGAAGTTGAATACCAATTCGTAGCCCGCCAAGCCTTCCGCGTCGGCCACGGGGTTTGGGCGGATGAGTTGCGGGTAACGCCGAATCCAGGAGAAGTCGGTTTTGCGCACCATCACCCGCATCAATTCCGGCTGGCTCCGGATGACATGCAGCAGGCTGAACTGGTCGCCGTGCAGGCGTTCGGTCAGCAGGATCTGGCGCGGGTCCAGACCCGCCATGTTCTGGCCGTTCCACATTCCATGATCATTTCGCTGGCTGGGAAACCGGGTTTTGTACCAGGCGGGAAAGTTGTCGTTGACCAGCAGATTCAGCTCGAAGTGGAGGTGAGCGCGCTCCTTGGAAATGCGGCTCCGGGTGTTGGCCGTGCGCCCCATGATGCCGATGGGTTGTCCCGCCCGAACCGAGACCCCGGGCGTGATCCCGCCGGCGATCTGACTGAGATGCGCGTAGAGGGAGTAGATTTCCATTCCTTCGATTTGATGCCGGAGAACGATGTAGAGGCCGTAATTGGAGA
>JALOTU010000426.1 GCA_025457725.1 Verrucomicrobiota bacterium | reverse complement strand
ATCCTGCACCACACTGGGGAGGACTATCTTGGACCGGCATTCAGCAGTGTAATCCGGCACAGCCTGCCGGATGGCTTCGTCGCGACGGCGGTAACACCCAGCCGCCTCCAACATGGGCGTGATGTCTTCGTGCACAAACTCAATGTCCAGATGCCGTGCCAGCCCCATGCTGAGCGGCAGGGTCTCGGAGGCGGAATCGCGCTCCGGCATCAGCAATCCCAGAACGTGCTTCGGCCCCAATGCTCTTACCGCCAAAGCGACGACCACGCTGCTATCGATCCCTCCCGACATAGCCACGACCAAGCCACGCTTGCGGAACCGCTTTCGGACGGTCGCGCGAATGCCGGCGACAATTCCAGCGGCGGCCTGTTCGCAATCCAGTTCCAATGATTTAAATGACAAAGGAGGTTTGCTCATGGGTTGAAGGGCCCTATTGCACACCGCTCCGGGTCAAGGAGTCGGTCAGCTGTTCGCGTAACTTGTATTTCATGACTTTGCCACTGGAGTTATGCGGCAACCGGGGAATCGTAACGACGCGCTGGGGGACTTTGTATGCGGGAAGCCGGCGGCGACAGTGATTGCGGATGTCTTCCGGATCAAATCCGGCGTCTGCCGTGAGCACCACGAATGCCGTGATGGCCTCGCCCAGCCAATCGTCCGGCACCCCGATGACCGCCGCCTCTATCACGAACGGAAGTTCACATACCACGTCCTCGACCTCTTTGGCGCCAATCCGGTTGCCGCCCACCTTGATCATATCCCGTTCACGATCCACGATGAACAGGTAGCCATCGGCATCCACACGCGCCAGATCACCAGTGAACAGTCTTCCGTCGCGAAAATAGCGCTTGGTCTCCAGGGGATCATTCCAATATCCCGGGCAAATGTTATCACCGCTGGCCACGATCTCCCCGGTTTCATCCGAACCCTTTTCCACCGGAGATCCATCTGATTTAAGCACCTCGAGGCGGCTCGAAGGCAGCCCTGCTCCGATTGAACCCATTTTGGCATCAAGCTGGTTCGGGGGGAGGTAACTTAATCGTGCGGTGGCTTCCGTCTGACCGTACATGGTGTAGAACCGAACCGTCGGAAAGGCCTGACGGATCTCGGCGATGTACGGGTTGGGCAGGCGTCCGCCAGCTTGTTGCAACCAACGGAGTGAGGGAAACTCCATGGTCTTGAAACGGGATTTCCGCAACAGGATCTGGTAGGTCGACGGCACCCCTGCCAGCCCGGTGCAGTGTTTCTTTTGCATATCCTGCAAAACCGTCTCGGGATAAAGAAACTGGTTGTTAATCACCACGCTGGCCCCCGCCGCCAGATGTGAATGCAAGATGGACAAGCCAAAACAGTAGTGCAAGGGAAGCACCAGCATCGCCCGATCCTCCACACTGAGCCCCATATACTGGAGAATGTCATGGGTGTTACACTCAATGTTCCGGTGCGTCACCATCACACCCTTGGGCTCCCCCGTGGACCCTGAGGTGAACATTAACGCGGCAAGGTCCCGAATTGCATCCATCCGCAGGACTTCAGGCCTGAGGCCGGTGAAAGGAACCTGGTCAATGGCGACGGTTCGACAGTTCCCATTCACCCAGGCCCGCTGGCACCGGCCGGCCTGCCGCCGGGACGCCAGCAGGAGAGTGCATCCCGAATTGGAAACAACCGAGGCCAGGGTCTCGTCGGTGGCTTCAGCGTTGAGTGGAACCGCCACCCTGCCGGCCTGGATGACCCCCAAGTAGGCAATCACGAAGGCGGCGCCGTTTTCTGCGCACAGCGCCACGCGATCCCCGCGTGCCCCCCCCTGCCCTTGCAGCCAGGAGGCCAGACTCCGAACCTTGGAACGCAATTCCCCGTAGGTCGTCACATGGGTGCCCTCCAGCAACGCCGGGGAATCGGCAGAGCCCGCCGACATCAATTGTTCGGCAATGTTCATGAGGGAAACCCGAAGTAAACCGGTGACGGATCGATCTTAGGAGCCCGGCGGCGAGGCGGGCGCTCTCCAACTTTTTCGCTGCACAAATTCTGTGAGGCTCTGGATGCTGTCCAAATTGTCGGGAACCAGCTCTTCATCCGCCACCTTAAAACCGTAGGTGGTCTCGATGTGTGTCACCAACTCGAGAACGCCGGTGGAATCGACCACTCCCAACTCCAGCAACGAGGCATCATCCGTCAGGCTGTCCTCCTCGCCAAAAAGAAACTGGTCCACTACGAACCTTCGAATTTCTTGTCTCACATCGTTCATTTTGAGAGTGGGTTCACCGGGCGCGCACACGCAAGAGGCGGACTCCATGGCGCTTAAGATAGTGGATGATCTCCTCTGCAAGATCATTGCCATGGTCGCTCCGTTCCTTGGACTCGATATCCACCCAGGCCACCCTGCGATCGTCCAGGTGATCTCTCGTTTTCAGGGGTAGGGAGTGCAGGCTGAGCAGCACATCAGCACGCTCCTCCGGCACAAGAGAATCCGCTCCGACCGGATCTGTGATCACCCGCATACACCACGTTCGGCCCTCTCCACCCCACCATCCTCGGCACCGCGAGGTCACCTCGATTCGTGGCCCGTTTCGATCGACACGAAATTTGCTGGCTATTAGATACCGGACAAACTCATCCAGGATCTCGTTGAGGATGGTGCGCTTCTCCTCATCTCCCACCCTGCGTGGAAAGTAAGGCTCCTTGGCCACCACACGCGCGGGAAACCCCACAGCCAGGCAGCGCGGCGGAATGGAGCCTTTGACCAGGCTATTCGCCCCAATCACTGCCCCGTCGGCAATCTTGGTGCCCGGCAGGACGAAAACCCGCCAGGCAAGCGACACATGATTGCCGATGTGTATGGGACTGAAATCCACCGGGTAACCCTCAAACCGGCTCAGCCATGAAGCATGTCCAAACAATAGGCAATCCCCTCCAATC
>JALOTU010000425.1 GCA_025457725.1 Verrucomicrobiota bacterium | reverse complement strand
TCCGTGGCCGGCGTGGTGCAACGCTACACAGAACTCACCGGCCGCATGCCCCTGCCGCCGCGTTGGGCGATCGGGTATCATCAATGCCGCTATTCCTACCGGAGCCGCAGGGAGCTTGAGCAGGTTGCGCGGGAATTGCGCCGGCGACACATTCCCTGCGACGCACTCTATCTGGACATCCATCACATGGATGGATTCCGCGTCTTCACGTTCGGCAGAGCGTATTCCAAGCCTGCCGAAATGATCGCTCGGCTGCGACACCGCGGCTTTCACACGGTGGCCATCGTGGACCCGGGCGTGAAGGTGGATCCACGGTTTGGCGTCTACCGGCGGGGGAAGCAAATCAGCGCCTACATTCGCACGGGGGATGGCCGGCGGGATTACGTGGGACGCGTCTGGCCGGGTCGGTCGGTGTTTCCGGATTTTCTCAATCCGTCTGTTCGCCGCTGGTGGGGGCGCGAGCAGGGGAAGCTTCAGCGCGCTGGCGTGGCGGGGTTCTGGAACGACATGAATGAGCCGGCCAGCTTCCTGCCCCCCACCAAGACGCTTCCGGAGCAATGCCGGCATCATACCGAACACGGTCTCATCAGGCACGCCCTGGCCCACAACGTTTATGGCATGCAGATGGCGAGGGCTTCGTTTGACGGGTCCTTGCTTCAGCAACCGGATCATCGTCCCTTTATCATTACACGCGCCGCCTACGCCGGCACGCAGCGCCATGCGATGGTGTGGACCGGTGACAACGCCTCAAGTTGGGAGCACTTGGCGGACTCCGTGCAGATGCTGTTGAATCTTGGCTTGAGCGGCTTTCCGTTTTGCGGCGGCGATGCGGGAGGCTTTCTCGATAATTGCACGCCGGAACTTTATGCGCGTTGGCTGCAATTGGCCGCCTTCACGCCTTTCTTCCGAAACCACACCATGCTGGGCACGATGCCACACGAGCCTTGGTGCTTTGGTCCCGAGGTGGAGTCCGTCGTGCGCAGCTACATCGAGCTGCGTTACCAGCTGCTCCCTTACTGGTATGGCCTCTTCGCCGAAGCACATCGCACGGGTTCTCCGATCATGCGCCCCATGGTCTGGGAGCAGCAACACGATCCGGCGGCGGCGACCTGTGGGGACCAATTCCTGATCGGAAGCTCATTACTGGTGGCGCCCATTTTGCATCAAGGGGCGGTGGCCCGGTCCGTTTACCTCCCCGGCGGAACCTGGTTTGAGTATTGGACAGGCCGCCGCCATCCTGGAGGCCGGCACGTGGTCGCGGAAGCGCCATTATCTCGAATGCCCATCTATGTGCGGGGCGGGTCCATTGTTCCAATGATCCCGGTTCGGCAACACACCGGAGGCCGCAGTAACGCCTTGGTCTATCTCCACCTTTGGCGCGGAGGAAGCGGCAGACTGGACTGGTATGAAGACGATGGAGAATCCTTGGGGTACACGCGGGGGGCTTCACACCGACGCCCGATCCAGTGGAACGGACAATCACTCGTGTTCGGATCCTCGGAAGGCAATTATGCGAGCCGGGTCAGAGAATGGAGCGTCGTGATGCATAATGTAAACCAATCCATCAAGGCGCGCGGTGTTCACTCAGGGGTGCGATATCACCCTCCCACCCGGACGGCTTTGTTTGATCTTCAGAACACGCCCGTTTCCTTCTGCGTCAAGATGCGGTGACAACAGGAAGCTCTGTGAGGAACATCGGAACCCGGACCATCCCTAGGCCCCTTCACCACTCCGAGGAGCCCAGGTTGCGCCAAGCGGGGGTGATCGCCCATTGGTTAATCGGGTTCACACACTCTCCGAACCTGAGGTAGCGGACCCCCCCATCCGCAAACAAGTAGTTGGAACCGCCGGTCCCCTGAAGATCCCTTCCCTTGGCGCGGCTGGAATGCCGTGTTTGGTCCAGCTGGGTGATGTCTTCGTAGGTTTCGTAGTCCAGATACCAATGCATCGAGTCGGCGTCCTTTTCACCCAAGAGTATGGTCTTCGACGGTTCGCGAATGCTCATCTCCCGCGGTGCCGCCCAGTTGGTTTTTGCCGCCTCTCTCCAGTTCTTAGTCCCGAAGTAAGCAGCGTAGAAGTCATTCCACGCATTGTAAATGTAGCTGCGCGGGACGAAGTCGGCAGGATACAGGTTGGTGTCGCCCGTTCCAGTGCGCGGTTCCGGCCCGTCACTGGGGCAGGTCAGCAGTCTCAGACTCCGGAATCCCGGTTGAAGCCGGTTTGGCCAGCGATTGGGATGCGAGCGCGGCAGCAGGCGCCCCTTGTTTTCATCCACATACATCTGATGGGACAGACCGATCTGGCGTTCATTGTTGACGCAGGAGATCCGCCGGGCGGCTTCCTTTGCCCGGCCCAACGACGGCAAGAGCATGCTGGCCAGCACTCCGATGATGGCCATGACGACCAGCAGTTCAATCAGTGTAAATCCTTCCGCGAGAGGCCCGGGGCGTGGAGGCGATCCTGTGGTGCCGTTTCTGGCGGGCCGATGCAAGCATCCGTCGTTCATGTTGACGAGAACAGACGCATCCCGGCCTCGGCAAGGTTACAAAGTGTGGTGGGGAGTGCCGTCAGACCTTTAAGGCTTGAGCAAGGTGAGCAGCATGGAAAAGCGGGTTTTCGAACGGACCGCATGGCGCAGGCCGGGCGGCATATGGAGGTAGTCCCCTGCCTTCAAGTGATGGGTCTCCTCGGCGAGATCGAATTCACATTCCCCCGAGAGAATCTGCACGGTCGCGTGCTGGGTGCTGGTGTGTTCGGTCAATTCCTGGCCTTCCGAAAACCCGAACAGCACCACCCGCCCATTCGCGGTGCGCAGCAAGGTCCTGCTGACGATGCCGTTGTCAGCGAATCCGGTTTCCTTCTCCAACGAAATGACGGTGGCACCGGTGGAGTTCATCAATGGCTGTTCACTCATGGACT
>JALOTU010000424.1 GCA_025457725.1 Verrucomicrobiota bacterium | reverse complement strand
CGCCGATCACCGAAACGGGACGACAGGGATTGCGGCTGGATTACGTCAGTCCGGACGGCGAGGAGGGGTATCCCGGAACCCTGCATGCCACGGTGCATTACTGGCTCACCGACGACAACGTCCTGCGCATCGAGTACGAGGCGTATGCCGACCAGGATACCGTCCTCAACCTCACCCAGCACAACTACTACAACCTGGCGGGAGAGGGCAGCGGCACCATCAACAACCATTTGCTCACGATGGAAGCCGATCGTTTCACGCCGGTGAACAAGGGGCTGATCCCGACGGGCGTGCTCCAGCCGGTGGCCGGGACTCCCTTTGATTTTACCACGCCCCATGCCATCGGCGAGCGGGTCAACGAGAAGAACGAGCAGCTGGAATATGGCCTGGGTTACGACCACAACTGGGTGCTCAATTCGCAGGACGGCACGCTGGCCAAGGCGGGTGAACTGGTCGAACCCACGAGCGGTCGGGTCATGGAAATCTGGACCACGGAACCCGGGCTCCAGTTCTACGGCGGCAACTTTCTCGACGGCAGCCTGATCGGCAAGAGCGGAAAGAAATACGAGCATCGGAGCGGCCTGTGCCTGGAAACCCAGCACTATCCCGACTCCCCCAACCAGGCCAGCTTCCCCTCCACAACACTCGAGAAGGGGAAGGTCTATACCTCGGTCACGGAATACCGATTCAGCACACGATGAACATGCCTGAAAGCAAACCTCCGGCGCCGTCGGCGACGGGAAGGAGAATGCGCGCCCTCATCGCGGTGCTTGCCTGGGGTGTCCTCGCGGCGTCCGCCGCCGAGTCGCCAGCGATCAAGCCCGACGTCGTGGTCGCACTGGACGGCAGCGGGGATTTCAAATCCATCCAGGCTGCCATCATGGCGGCCCCCTACAGCAGCGCCACCAACGTCTGGACGATCCGCGTCAAACCCGGCACCTACAAGGAGCGGGTCTATGTGCAGCGCGAGCGGGGTTATCTGCGTCTGGTCGGGGAGGATCCCGGGACCACGATCCTGACCCATGACGTGCATGCCAACATGGTCGGCAACGATGGCGAGAAGATAGGAACCTTCCGCACCCCCACGATGCAGATTGATGGCGATGGATTCATCGTCGAGAACCTGACTGTGGCGAATGCCGCGGGGCCGGTGGGCCAGGCGCTGGCGTTGCGGGTCGATGGCGACAAGGGCGTGTTCCGGAACTGCCGCTTCCTGGGCTGGCAGGACACCCTTTTCCTCAATCGCGGCCGCCAGTATTTCGAGGATTGTTACATCGAGGGGCACGTGGATTTCATCTTCGGCGGAGCCACCGCCTTCTTTGAGCGGTGCCGGATTCATTGCCTGCGCAAGGGATACATCACGGCCGCGTCCACCCCGGCGGATCAACTCTACGGCTTTATTTTCGATCACTGCACGATCACCGGGGAAGGCGAGGCGAAGACTTACCTGGGCCGTCCCTGGCGATCTTATGCTATGACCGTGTTTCTGAACACGGAGATGTCCGATGTGGTGCAGCCGGCGGGTTGGGACAACTGGCGCGACCCCAAACGCGAGCAGACCGTGCGCTATGGGGAGTACGGGAGCAGCGGACCCGGCGCCCGGCCCGAGGATCGTGTGAAATGGGCCCGACGCCTCAGCGAAGAGGAGGCTTCGGATTTAAGTTTGGGGAATGTCCTGAGCGGCGAGGATGGTTGGGCGCCGTCCCACCCCAACTAACGTCCTCTGGGTCGGTAGCGAATGTGTCAAACGTTCGGACTCCTCCATGAGTTTGCGTCCTGGCCTCCTGGCGCCTTCGCATTGAATTACGCCGCTTTGAATTACTCGCCTTCAGCGTTCTCCGGAAACAATCCGGGGAGGTGCATCATTCCGTGGCGAACCCGCAACAGTTCGATCCGCTTGCCTTCGATGCGGTAGAAGATCAGATAGGCCGGATATTTCCTGAGATTCAAAGTGCGAATGCCGGGTTGAGGCAGATCCTGTCGCACCCTTCCGATTTCCGGAACCTCAGCAATGAGGCGCACGGCCTGCTTGAGCGACTGTCGCCATCCTTCAGCCACCGCCCCCGAGGCTTCGGAGTGGAGGTATTCGGCGCAGTCCTCCACATCCGCGATGAACCGCGGTGTCGCGAGCAGCTTCACGCCGAGGTTTCGGCTTTGCGTCGGGCCGCGCGTTGTTTGCCGCGTTCGAAGGCTGCGTCGAGATCCCGGGACTTCAGCGGTTTGGGCGGACCGGATTCCAGCGCCTCGGCCACCCAACGCGCGTGCAGGGCGGTGACACGGGCATCCTCCCCGTCGAACGACTTCTTGAGACGGAACAGGATTTCCTGGTTCAGACTGCGGAAAGAATTCTCGGCCGCGGCAGCGGCGCGCTGGTACAGGTCCTCGGGGATGTTTTTCAATGTGTAATCCGCCATGCAGGAACCATAATGGAACCAGTCCGGAAATCAACCCGGATGTCATCGCATGCGTCGAAACGGCGTGTAATCAAACCCATGTCACAGGTTCCGGAAAGAAGCAGACGTGTTTGGTCGGGAGTTCCGGCGAACCATTGGGTTCGGTCAATTAACCCTCCTGCAAGCCTTTCTATCCGTGTCGATTCGTGTCCATCCGTGGTTGTAATGGAACTTTAAACTAAGGTGCGGCAGCGTCCCGGTATTCGTCGCTTCATTGCTTACCGGCACTTCAAAGTCTTCTATCGGGTATTCACCGATGCCAAGAGGGTCGAGATCCTGCGTTGCTGGGATGGTCGGCGCGGTGCCAGTCCAACATTCTGAAATTCCGCCTGGAAACGGCAGTTGTGAGGTGCATTGTGAGGTCCAAATGCTTCAGGCTCGAAGGCTCGGTCCAGGTGTTAATTGCTGCTCGACAAGGGTGCTGACACCGGTTCTCCTGTAACCATCGACGCCAAGGTTCCCATCATCGGCCCGCTCGATCCC
>JALOTU010000042.1 GCA_025457725.1 Verrucomicrobiota bacterium | reverse complement strand
TCCCGTCCGGGAGCCGCATGGCGCCGATTTGCGCAGCCTGCCGGGGAAGTCGCCGCAGCCGGTAAAGGCCTGAGTCAGACAGCTTTTCGGTTTGCCTCCAACGGCTCCTGCCAAGGAAAAAGGCGCCTCGCACTCACGAGGCGCCTGCACACGGTTGCTACCGCAACTGGACGGGACGGATGTCCCTTGAAGTTGCGATGAAGGGATTCAATCAGGTCCGCTCTCTGGGGTCAATTCGCGGCTGACCGTTGCCGTCTGACCATTTGCCGAACCTTCCTGGATTCCTCGTTGAACATACGAGCTCGAATAAGTGTCAAACCAATGGTATCATTTCCCAGGCTGTAACACACAAGCAGGCGTTCATTGACAGGCGTACCAATCGAAAGGCAAGGCCATGGAGAATCCTATCCTTCATCAAGGAATGCGCACCAGGTCGGCGCTAAAAGCGGTGGTGCTCTATAGCGAGATTGAATCCGGACTCAGAGCAAGAACGCTGCTGCAACGGGCATCCCGACGTGCCGGTTGGGCCGGGGCGATGGAGAATTCCTTTTGGAGATTCGATGTGATGGCCAAACCCGCGGTGGCTCGTGAGGCACTTTACGGCGCAGTCGATGCAGACATGGTTCTACTGGTCGCGAAGGGCATGTCGGACCCCCCGGAGTGGTTGCTGGAATGGCTCGAAATCTGGGCCCTTTCCCGCCGCATTCAGGACGCCATCCTGGCGGCATGGTGCGAAGAGCATCTGCCCCAGAGGCCGAACCGGGGAATCGCCAATCTCCGCAAACTCGCCCAGCGTCACGGGCTTGTCTTCTTGTGCGCGGATGAGGCGCGAGCTCAGGCAGCCTCAATCAAGGAAGCCGCTCCTGAATCGTGCGCAGGATCCCGGCAATGACCTCCGCTTTCGGCTTGGCACCGACGTGGCCCTGACCGTGCAGCCGCACGCTGATGTTTCCGGCTTCAAGATCGCGTCCACCGATGACAAGCATGGTGTGGACGCGGGCCTTCTCCGCTTCCGCCACCTTGGCTTTGATGGGATCGTTGGCGTAGTCCCCCTCACAGCGCACCTCGTGAGCGCGGAGCTCTTTCACAATGGCTTTGGCGTACTCCACCAGCGCCTCATCCTCGCCAATAGTCAGCACCCGGACCTGCTCGGGAGCCAGCCAGAGCGGGAAATTGCCGGCGTAATGCTCTATCAGGAAACCGATGAAGCGTTCATGCGTGCCGAGCGGGGCGCGATGAATGCACAACGGCGTCTTCAGGGTATTGTCCCGGTCCTTGTATTGCAGGCCGAACTTGGCGGGCACGGCGAAATCCACCTGGTTGGTGGCCAGCGTGAATTCGCGTCCAATCACGCTCCAAACCTGCACGTCAATCTTCGGGCCGTAGAAGGCCGCCTCGTTGGGGACCTCCACGTAGTTGATGCCCGAATCGATCAGGACCCGACGGACCATGTCCTCGGTTTTCTTCCACAGCCCCGGCTCATCGACGTATTTCTTGCCCAGCCCCTCCGCGCCGTGTGTGCTGAAACGCATCTGATACTTCTCGATGCCAAAGATCTTGAAGTATTTCAGATACATCTCGTTCACGGCGTTGAACTCGGAGGCAAACTGGTCCTCGGTGCAATAGATGTGGGCGTCGTTCATGTTGAGGGACCGCACCCGCATGAGACCGAAGAGTTCGCCGGACTGCTCGTACCGATAGCAGCAGCCGTATTCGGCCAGCCGCAACGGGAGGTCGCGATAACTGCGCGGCTCCGCCGCAAAGATGCGGTGGTGATGCGGGCAGTTCATGGCTTTGAGATAGTAGCGTTCACCCAGCGCACCCATCCATTCATCAATTTGTTCCAATCGTTGCTCTCTGGCGGTTGCGACGAAATCAACGGCCCCTAGTTGAGCATTCAGCTTTTCCCTCGCTTCCTTTTCCGAGAGGTCTGTTCGATGGATTTCATCTATGACGGCTTGGAGGTCATTGCCAAGAGTGCCTTTGCGAGCCAAGAGCTGGGCACGTGCGACACTAAGCTTGTCGAATTGGTTTTTATCCTTCTCCTCCACAAGCGTCATCGCTGGAAACATTGACTCCGCGTAATAGGGCAGGTGCCCGCTCGTCCGGTACATCTTCTCCTTGGCCAGATGCGGTGTCCTGACGCGGACGTAGCCGGCGGCGAACTCGGTTTCCTTGGCCAGTTTCTCCAGTTCCTCGACGATTGCGGTGCCTTTGGGCAGCCAGAGCGGCATGCCGGGGCCGGTGTATTCGGGATCGATGCTGTAGAGTCCCATCTCGGCGCCAATCTTGCGATGGTCGCGGCGCTTGGCCTCCTCGAGCATCTTGAAGTACTCCTCCAGCTCGGTCTTGTTCTTGAAGGCGGTGCCGTAGATGCGCTGGAGCTGCGGATTCTTTTCGTCGCCCTTGTAATAGGCGCTGGCCACGCTGGTGAGTTTGAAGGCCTTGATGTTCCCGGTGCGCATCACGTGAGGGCCGGCGCAGAGGTCGATGAAGTCGCCGTTCTTGTAATAAGAGATCGGCTCGCCCTCGGGAATTTGCCCGATGAGGTCCAGTTTGAACTTGGAGTCGTTGCCCGGACGTTCAGTCAGTCCGCCGAGCCGGCCGGACCTGGCATCGGCCATGGCCTGTTCTCGGGTCACGACAATCTTCTCGAAGGGGTTGTTGGCCTTGGTCTCCTTCTTCATCTCCGCCTCGATCCTCTCGAAGTCCTCGGGGGAGATGCGGTGTTCGAGGTCCACATCGTAGTAAAAGCCGTTCTCGACGGGCGGACCGTAGGCGAACTGGGCCTCGGGCCACAGGCGCAGGATGGCCGTGGCCATCACGTGGGCGCAGGAGTGCCGGAGGCGCTCCAGCTCGGTCATCTGCTCGCGTTCGTCGAGAGTCTTGCGTTCATTTTCCATAGTTCTCAGAATTTTAACCGCAGACGGACACAGATGAACGCAGGTTCTTTGCAACGCTCGCGCTTGGGGCCTCTGCCAGCCAAGGCAGGCGTTTGATATCTGCCTCCATCGGTGTTCATTGGTGGTTGGTTAATACAGGTCTTTCAAATACCCGCTTGGCGTGTTTGGAGTTCAGCAGCAGGCCCACGGGGCAGGAAAATCATCTGCGTTCATCTGTGTTTATCCGCGATTTGATTCATTAAACAAAAACGCCCCGGACTTGCGGTCTGAGGCGTGGGCGTTCACTCCGTTCACGGAATGAACGCTAAATCGTTGCGGTTGTGCTCGGCAATTGATCCACCGTGAAACGTTAGGAAAGCCGCACCATCGGGGCAATGCCAAACTCCTCAGCCGTGCTTGGCGCCGCCCTTCAGACTGGCGACCAGGTAATCGCGATTCAGGCGGGCGATGAAGTCCAGGGAAATGTTCTTGGGACAGACCGCCTCGCACGATCCCGTGACGGTGCAGGCGCCGAATCCGGCCTCGTCCATGGCCTCCACCATGCGTTTCACCCGGCGATACCGCTCCGGCTGGCCCTGGGGCAGGAGTCCGAGCTGCGACACCTTGGCGGCGGTGAACAGCATGGCGCTGGCGTTCTTGCAGGCGGCCACGCAGGCGCCGCAACCGATGCACGCCGCGGCATCCATGGCCAGATCGGCGTTCTCCTTGCTGATGGGAATCGAATTGGCGTCCGGAGCCGCTCCCGTGCGCACACTGATGTACCCGCCCGCCTGCATGATCTTGTCCAGCGCCTGGCGGGTGACCACGAGATCCTTCACGACCGGAAACGGGCGGGCGCGCCAGGGTTCGACGATGATGATGTCGCCGTCCTGGAAACTGCGCATGTAGGTCTGGCAGGTGGCGACGCCTCGGTGGGGCCCGTGCGGTTTGCCGTTGATGACCAGCGAGCAGGTGCCGCAGATGCCCTCGCGGCAATCATGATCGAAGGCGATCGGCTCCTCCCCTTTGAGCGTCAGCTGCTCGTTGACCACGTCGAGCATTTCCAGGAAGGACATATTGACGTTCAGGTCCGGCGTTTCGTACAGCCTGAACTCACCGGCTGACCGGGTGTCCTTCTGTCTCCAGACTTTGAGTTTAACTTTCATGGACGGTTACTTGTAGCTGCGCGTGGTCATCTTGACTTCCTCGTAGACCAACGGTTCCACATGGCGAACCGGTTTCTTGTCCCGCCCCTGGTACTCCCAGGCGGCGACATGCGCGAAGTTCTCGTCATCGCGCCTGGCCTCGCCGTCGGGATACTGATGCTCCTCGCGGAAGTGGCCCCCGCAGGATTCGGCGCGTTCCAGCGCATCGAGGCAGAGGAGCTCGCCGACCTCGAGGAAATCGGCCACGCGACCGGCGCGTTCGAGGGATTGGTTCAGATTGTCCTCCTCCCCGGGCACTTTGACGTTTTTCCAGAACTCCTCGCGCAGTGCGGGGATGAGTTGGAGTGCTTTCTTGAGATCCGTCTCATTGCGCCCCATGCCGCAGTGTTCCCACAGGATGTGGCCCAGCTCCTTGTGGAAGGAGTCCACGGTGCGTTTGCCCTGGCTGGCCAGCAGGCGCTGGGTGATGCCCCGAACGTTGTCCTCCGCTTCCTTGAACGCCTCGTGCTCCACGCCCGGACGCTTGCCCGGCCCCACGGAGGCCAGATAGTTGCAGATGGTGTTGGGAAGCACGAAGTACCCGTCGGCCAATCCCTGCATCAAGGCGCTGGCGCCCAGGCGGTTGGCGCCGTGGTCGGAGAAATTGGCCTCTCCCAGCACAAACAGGCCGGGGATGTTGCTCATGAGATCGTAATCCACCCACAACCCGCCCATGGTGTAATGCACCGCCGGATAGATCCGCATGGGAACCTGGTAGGCGTTCTCGTTGGTGATCTCGTGATAGATGTCGAAGAGATTGCCGTAACGCTCGCGCACCTTCGCCTCGCCGAGCCGTTGAATGGAATCCGCAAAATCCAGATACACGCCGCGACCCGACTCGCCCACCCCCCGGCCCTCATCGCACACCTCCTTGGCGGAGCGTGAGGAGATGTCGCGGGGCGCCAGGTTGCCGAAGCTGGGATACTTGCGCTCCAGGTAGTAATCGCGCGCCTCCTCGGGAATGTCGTTCGGATGCTTGCCGCAATCCTCCTTTTTCTTCGGCACCCAGATCCGGCCGTCGTTGCGCAGGGACTCGGACATCAGGGTGAGCTTGGACTGATAATCGCCGGTCACCGGGATGCAGGTGGGGTGGATCTGCGTGTAGCAGGGATTGGCGAAGCATGCGCCCCGTTTGTAGGCTCGCCAGATGGCGGTGGCGTTCGAGTTGCGGGCGTAGGTGGAGAGGTTGAAGACGTTGCCGTACCCGCCGGTGGCCAGGACGACGGCATCGGCGCAGTGCCGGCTGATTGCGCCGGTCAGCAGGTTGCGAACGATGACTCCCTTGGCGTGGCCGTCCACCAGCACCAGATCCAGCATTTCGTGATGGGTGAAGGATTGCACCGATCCGCTGGCGATTTCCTTGCACAGCGCCGAGTAGGCCCCCAGCAACAACTGCTGTCCCGTCTGGCCCCGAGCGTAAAACGTGCGGCTCACCTGCGCGCCGCCAAAGGAACGGTTGTCGAGCAGCCCGCCGTATTCGCGCGCGAAGGGCACGCCCTGCGCCGCGCACTGGTCGATGATGTTCACGCTGACCTGCGCCAGCCGGTAAACGTTTGCTTCCCGCGCCCGGAAGTCGCCGCCCTTGACCGTGTCGTAGAACAGGCGGTAAACCGAGTCGCCATCGTTCTGATAATTCTTGGCTGCGTTGATGCCGCCCTGGGCGGCGATCGAATGGGCGCGGCGCGGGCTGTCGTGGTACACGAAGTTCTTCACCTTGTAACCCAGTTCGCCGAGTGTGGCCGAGGCGGAGGCGCCCGCGAGGCCCGCGCCCACCACGATGATCTCGTATTTGCGCTTGTTGGCCGGGTTGACCAGCTTGTTCTGAAACCTGGCCTTGTCCCACTTCTGAGCGAGCGGCCCGGAGGGGATTTTGGATTCCAACTTCATTTAATGTGCCTCCTTGCTGGTGACCTCGGCCGGGGTGGACGCGGCGCTTTGAATCTTCTCCAGGTTCTCCAGGTAACTCCTTCCGTAACCCAGGAGGACGGATCCGGGAACGACGGAGTAGCCCAGAAACAGGATGACGGACCAGATCATGGCGCCTTTGCTGATCACCGGCCACCACGCGTGGCTGCGCAATCCCAGCGACTGGAACATGGCCGAGGCGCCATGGCTGAGATGCAGGCAAAGAAACCCGACGGAGACGATGTAAAAAAGCGATACGTACCAGACGCTGAATCCGTAAAGCACCATGGCGTACACGTCGTGATGGCCCGTTTCGGGATCAGTCAGGTGCGCGAAGTCGATGCCGGTGAAATTGACCGCCTTCAGGCAGACCGTGTAATGCAGGAGATGGTAGACGACGAACAACGCCACCAGCACGCCGCCCCCCAGCATGGTGCGCGAGGCAAGGCTGGCGGCGAACGGCGGTTTGCCGTGGCTGTAATCCGCGGGGCGGGCCGCCTTGTTCTCCAGGGTCAGCATCAGCGCCGAACCGATATGCAGGACGATCAGCCCCAGCAATCCCAGCCGGATCACCCAGAGGATCTCACCGAGCGATTGGAGAAAGTGCGCGTACCGGTTGAGGGCTTCCGGGCCCAGAAACAACTGCAGGTTGCCGATCATGTGCCCGGAAGCAAACAGGAAGAGCCCGGCACCGCTCAGCGCCATGAGGTATTTCTTCCCCACGGTGGAATTCAACATACGCCACAGGCTGATCATTCGATTTTAGTTTCCTTTCAAGATCTGAGACGCCAGGGATGAGGGCCGCAGTATTTAGGGCCAGGAGCAGCCGGGAGTCAATCCGGCAGGACTTTCGATAAGCCTGCCTTTGCCGAACTTCATGCGCTCTAATTCATGCGCTGGGTGGGCGCCCGAGCAGCTGGCTGAGGGACTGAATCCAGAGGGGATCCTCCCGCCCCTGGCTCCGTCGAATCCCCACCGACCGCATTCCGGCCGCCCGGGCCCCCATCACATCGTGCTCGAGGCTGTCCCCCACATGCAACACCTGGTCCGGGGACAGGCCGAGTGCCTCCGTCGCTGCGTGAAAGATACGTGGCTCGGGCTTGCGCGAACCGGCCTCGCACGAAACCACGACCACCTCGAAGCGTTCCAGCAGACCCAATCGGGCCAGCAGGGGACGCAGCCGTTCATCCCAATTCGAAACGATAGCAAGCCGCATCCCTCGCGAGTGCAGGGCGGAGAGTGCGGGCGGGACGTCCGCGAACACATGCCAGGCGGAGGGCTCCATGAACCGTGCGTAGAGGGATTCGAAGAGCGGCTGCGAGTCCTGGACTGCGGCGACGTCCTGAAAGGTCGCCTGCACGATGGCGGCCCAATCAGCCTTGGATTCTGCGCGGCCATCCAGGGCTTTCCAGGCGGTGAGGAAGCACTCGTTCAATCGTGCGGGCGACAGCCCGGTAATTCCGAGCTCCCCAGCCACGCTTGCGTAAACGTGCCCTACGGAAGGCCACGGCTCAATCAACGTGCCGCCGACGTCGAAGGTGATGGCGCGAATGTCACACATGCACGGGATTCAACCTGCGGACGGCCAAAGCTGAGGGGCGCGGGGATTCCGGTGGCGCCCATCAGTCCGGCAGGTCCACCCTCATATTGAGCATCCTGGCCAGGAAGGCCAGCCGGTCGGCCGCCTCCTCGATTTGCTTGTCCGTGGGTTTGCCGGCGCCATGGCCGGCTTTGGTTTCAATCCGGATGAGCACCGGCGGCCCGTCCGGGGCCTGGCATTCCTGCAGGCGGGCGGCGAACTTGAAACTATGCGCCGGCACCACGCGGTCGTCATGGTCAGCCGTTGTGATGAGGGTGCCGGGATACCGCACTCCGGGTTTCAGATTGTGGTAGGGGGAGTAGGCGCGGAGCGCCTTGAATTCCTCCGGGTTCTCGGGCGAGCCGTAGTCGGACGTCCAAGCCCAGCCGATGGTGAACTGGTTGAAGCGCAGCATGTCCATCACTCCCACGGCAGGTATGGCCGCGGCAAAGAGATCCGGCCGCTGGGTCATGCACGCCCCCACCAGCAGACCGCCGTTGCTGCCGCCCGCAATCGCCAGTTCGTTGGTTGTCGTGTAGCGATGCTCGATCAGCCAGTCCGCGGCTGCCATGAAATCGTCGAAGACATTTTGCTTGTTGAGTTTGATTCCGGCCTGATGCCATTGCTCCCCGTACTCGCCGCCCCCCCGCAAGTTGGGCACGGCATACACCCCGCCCATTTCCATCCAGACCAGGGTGGCGACGGAGAACGACGGGGTCAGGCTGATGTTGAATCCGCCGTAGCCATAGAGCAGCGTGGGATGCCCCATTGTCCGGGTCAGCGCCACGCTGTGGGTCAGGAACATGGGCACCCGCGTCTTGTCCTTGCTCGGATAGAACACCTGGTCGGTCCGGTAGAAGGCCAGGTTGGCCGGCAATTTGGGTTTGCGAAACAGATCACTTTTGCGGGTGTCCAGGTCCAGGCGATAAATGGTGGAGGGCGTGGTGAAGCTGGTGAACGCATAGAAGGTCTCGGTGTCCGTGCGGCGGCCGCCCAGGCCGGAAACGGTTCCAATTCCCGGCAGATCCAGTCGTCCCTGCTCCTTTCCCGCCAGTGAGAAGAAGCGGACCGCACTCCGGGCATCTTCGAGGTAATTGGCGATGAACAGGTCATTGACCAACGACACCTGTTCGAGCTTGTTCGTGGATTCTGGAATGATCTCCACCCAGGAGCCCCGGTCGGGATCGCGCACATCCAGGGCGATCACCCGGTTGCGAGGCGCGTTCTGGTCCGTCTTGAACCAGAACACCGGACCCTCGTTCCCGATGAAGCTGTAATCCGCGTCGAAGTCCATCAACAACTCCACCACTTCGTTGGTCTCCGAGCTGAGATCCTTGTACAGGACGCGGTTCCGCGGATCGGTGCCCTCCGTGGCGGTGATGATGAGGAACTCCCCGTCATCGGTAACCTGTCCGTTGAAATTCCATTCCTTCTGGTCCGGCCGGTCGTACACCAGCACATCCTGGGTCTGCGGCGTGCCGAGCCTGTGGAAGTACAACTTGTGATAATAATTGGCTCCGCTCAGCTCCGCCCCCTCCGGCGGCGCGTCGTAGCGGCTGTAGTAAAACCCCGAGCCGTCCTTGGTCCAGGACGCGCCCGAGAACTTCACCCAGTTGATCACGTCCGGCAGATCCTTGCCGGTCGCCACCTCCCGCACCCGCCACTCCTGCCAGTCCGATCCTGATTTCGCCAGGCCATAAGCCGCCTTGCCGCCGTCTCGGCTGACCTCCAGCCCGGTCAGGGCCACCGTGCCGTCGGCAGACAGGGTGTTGGGATCGATCAACACCCTCGGCTTGCCGTCCAGCGTGTCGGCGGTGTAAATCACACTCTGGTTCTGGAGCCCGTCATTCTTGGAGTAGAAGTAGCGGCCCCCTTCCGTGAACGGCACCCCGTAGCGCTCGAAATTCCACAGCTTCTTCAGTCGCCGGTAGATTTGATCCCGCCCGGGGAGCGACCGCAGATAGGGGAGGGTGATTGCGTTCTGCGCCTCGACCCAGGCCTTGGTGGCCGCGGAGTTGTCATCCTCGAGCCAGCGGTAGGGGTCCTTCACCTGCACGTTGTGATACGTATCCACGACATTGGTGCGCGGTGTTTCGGGATACCTGTCCGGTCCTCGATGCGGGGTTGCTGGGGCCTCCCATGCCGGCGTCAGCAGGACGGACGAAAGAACGACTCCGATCATGAATCGCATGCGCGCAGGATGCTTTGGCCGGGCAGCGGGGTCAAACCTTCGGCGCACCCGTCCATTCATTGAGACCCCGTTCATTCTGCGGCGGCCGGGCTGCCGGGCAAAGTGACTCCAGGGCCTCGCCCACCAGATAGAGGGATCCCGCCACCACGGTCAGCGGTTCGCCCTCTGTGTGTGCCAGCGCCTGCGCAACGGAAGCCATCACCGTCACCCCGGCCCCAGGGCTGGCCCGCCGGCATGCGTCCGCCAGTTTCATCGGATCCGCTCCGCGCTCGCTTTTCACCGGGACACAAATGATCTGTTCCGCCACGGGCGCCAGCACATCGCACATCAATTCCCATTCCTTGTCCTCCAGAATCCCCAGGA
>JALOTU010000423.1 GCA_025457725.1 Verrucomicrobiota bacterium | reverse complement strand
AAAACCCGCCGAGGAACTCTACCGGCTGACGTGCGCGGACTTGAGGGTGTTGCTGGGCGTGAGGGGCGAGCCGACGTTCCGGCACCACTTTTTCTGGCCGCGTGCCATCCCGCAATACAATCTGGGTTATGGGCGCCATCGGGACCTGATGACGGAGGTGGAACACAAAGCCCCGGGCTTGTTCTTTGCCGGTCATTATCGCGACGGCATTTCGCTGGCCGACTCCATCGTTTCCGGAATCAGCATTGTGGACCGGGTGGCGGCACAGTTGAAAGGCTGAGCTGTGCCGGCTGTCAAGTGTTCCACCGTGCCCGTCGCCCCCGTTCCGACGCCACCTTTCAACCATGCAACCAACTAACGAAAAGCACACATGAGCAAAGCCGTCCTGCTGGTCAACCTGGGTTCGCCCGATTCGACTTCCGTGCCGGATGTGCGCCGGTATCTGAACGAGTTCCTGATGGATGGGCGCGTGATCGACGTCGCGTGGCCTCTGCGCCGGCTCATTGTGGGAATGATCCTGATCAACCGGCCCAAAGAATCCGCGCATGCCTACCAAAGCGTGTGGACGCCCGAGGGCTCCCCCCTGATCGTCACCAGCCGCAACGCGCAAACCCTGTTGCAACAGCGCCTGCCCATCCCGGTGGAGCTGGCGATGCGGTATCAGAATCCAGGTGTGCCCGAAGCGGTGAAGCGCCTGTCGGCGCGGGGGATCACCGAGTTGCTGCTCATCCCGTTGTTCCCGCACTATGCGATGTCGAGCTACGAAACCGCCGTGGTGTGGGTGGAGGCGTGCGTGAGGAAATTTGCCCCTCAGATTCAACTGACCGTGCAGCCGCCCTACTTCGACAGGCCGGATTACATCGAGGCCCTCGCGGTTTCCGCCGAGCCGGCGCTCCGGGAGGATTACGACCATCTTCTGTTCAGCTTTCATGGTGTGCCCGAGCGCCAGATCAGGAAATCCGATCCCACGGGCAGGCACTGTCTCACCGTTCCCAATTGCTGCGCGGTAAAGAGCGAGGCACACCGGTTCTGCTACCGGCATCAATGCTACGAAACCGCCCACCGTCTCGCCGCCCGGCTGCGCCTGCCGGACGGGAAATGGTCGGTGTCCTTTCAGTCCCGCTTGGGCCGGGATCCCTGGCTCCGGCCCTACACCGATTTCGAGCTGGAACGCCTGCCCCGGGAGGGGGTGAAGCGGCTGGTTGTCATCTGCCCCGCCTTTGTTTCCGACTGCCTTGAGACCATCGAGGAGATCGGCATGCGGGGCAGGGATTCGTTCATGCAAGCCGGCGGGGAGCGCTACACGAGAATTCCCTGTCTTAACGAACACCCTGCCTGGATCGGGGTGCTCGAGCGGATGGCGAAGTCCTTTGCAGGGAACAACGGCTAAGCCGTAAGTATGCAGTAAGGAACAGGAGGAAGCAGAGGAAGCAGAGGAAGCGGAGACAGGGCTGGAGCATTCAGTGAATCGGGATGAACCGCATACGCTCACCATTCAGTGAGTGCTCGGGTGGATTCTGAAGAGGCATTTTGATTTTGTCTCAAAGCTCTGCTCTCTATGCTGCCTCCTGTTCAAATGCATGGATCCGGCTAAGACGCGTCTGCCCTGGGCGGAAACGGCGTGCGCGGGGATCATCCTGTGGTAGGCTGATACGCATAACGACATGAACGAATCCATCGCCAACGAAGCCCCGACCCGGACGGCGCCGCCGTTGCAGCAAACCACGGTGGGCAATTACTTTGTCACGAACTATCCCCCGTACGCCTTCTGGAAACCGGCCTTCGTGCCCGAACTGGAGGCTGCGCTCGAACAACCGCCGCGCCCCAACACCCCGCTGGGCGTGTACGTCCACATCCCTTTCTGCCGCAAACGCTGCCATTTCTGCTATTACAAGGTCTACACCGACAAGGACTCCTCGCAGGTGCGCGCCTACCTGAATGCGGTCCTGAAGGAACTGGAGCATTACGCGCGAAAACCGGTCATCGGTGGCCGGACGCCCCGGTTCGTGTATTTCGGCGGCGGCACCCCCAGTTACCTCTCCGAGAACCAGCTGCAGCACCTGACCGACGAGATGAAGCGGTTGCTGCCGTGGGACGCGGCGGAGGAAATCACCTTTGAAGCCGAGCCGGGCACGCTCACCGACCACAAGCTCGCCAAAATCCGCGAGGTGGGCGTCACCCGCCTGAGCCTGGGAATCGAGCATTTCGACGATCACGTCCTCGAAATCAACGGCCGCGCGCATCGCTCCAAGGAAATCGACCGGGCCTACGCCTACGCACGCGCGATCGGATTTCCCCAGATCAACATTGATCTCATCGCCGGCATGGTCGAGGAGACCGAGGACCGCTGGCGCGAGACGGTGGCCCGGGCCGTGGCCCTCGCGCCGGATAGCGTGACCATCTACCAGATGGAGGTGCCCTACAACACCACCCTCTACCAGCGCATGAAGACCGAGGGGAAACTGGTCGCGCCGGTCGCCGATTGGGAAACGAAGCGCGCCTGGGTGGATTACGCGTTCCGCCAGTTCGAACAGGCCGGCTACGCGGTCAACAGCACCAGCACGGTGGTCAAGGACCCTGCGAAGACGAAGTTCGTTTACCGGCAGCAGCTCTTTTCCGGAGCCGATCTCGTCAGCGTGGGCGTGGCCAGCTTCGGCCACATCCAGGGCACGCATTACCAGAATCATCACGAGTTCGATCCGTATCTGGCGGCCCTCGACGAGGATCGTTCCCCGGTGTTTCGCGCGCTCACGCCCCGGCCCGACGAACTCTACATCCGCGAGTTCATGCTGCTGCTCAAAATGGGCCAGGTCAGCCGGGCCCGGTTCACCCGGAAGTTCGGATCCGACCCCGTGGAGCAGTTCGCGGAACCGCTCGCTGCAGGCCACGGGTCATTTGACAGTCGATGGGGACACCATCCGCCTCGACCGTCCCGGGTTGCTCAAGGTGGACCTGTTGATCCGCGAGTTCTTCAAGCCGGAACACCAAGGGACGAAATATGCGTGATCGCCCCCATCAACCCGCAGGGGTGCCAGACATGAGCCGGGGATCGGGCGCCGGCGACACCCCCGGAAGGCAACGCGCACGGAATCAAGCCCCGGGTTCCAGCACTCCCAACCTTCATTCCACTCGCGCCTGATGATTCCCCCGTCCAGCACCCCTCCAGACTTCACACAGCCGCTGGCGGCGTTCTACGCCCAGGCCGGCCTGCCCCTCCCGCGGATTCAGCGCATCAACGGCGCCGACATGCCGGAACCGTATCGAACCCTGTTGGTGCATGAGAATGACATGACCCCCACGCTCGAGGCGCATCACGGGAGTCCGATTCATCTCCGCGTGCTGCGGAGCGAACGACACGGGGACCATTATCACCGCGAGGTGGTCCTGCTGCTGGACCATTCCAATCTGCCCGTCGAGTTCGGGGCCAACCGCGTGGCGCTTGATCTCTACCCCAGCGAGGCGCAAGAACTCATCCTCAGCGAATACGTCCCGCTGGGCAGCATCCTGGCGCGGTTCAGGATCGCGCACACCTGCCATCCCTCGGCGTATCTCTGCATCACCGCCGACGCGCTCATGAGCCGGGAGCTGAGGGTTCCGAAGGAACGCACGCTGTACGGCCGCCGCAACACGCTCCGGGACCCCCAGGGCCGCGTGCTCTCCGACATCCTCGAGATCCTGCC
>JALOTU010000422.1 GCA_025457725.1 Verrucomicrobiota bacterium | reverse complement strand
CGGGTGAGCAGGCGCGGGGCGGGATTCTCCTCGTCCATGATCAGGTAGGCGTCGGCTTCATTGCACTGCAGGGCGATGCGCACGACCATCTGGCCCAGCGTGGCGCGCGCGAGGCTGTAGGCGCCGCCGAGGGTCTGCGATCCGAGCAGCACGTGGATGCCGAAGGCGCGGCCCTGCCGCACAATGCGGTCCAGCAACAGCGCCGCCCCCTGCGATACCCGGTCGTCCTCGGTGAAAAACTCCTGGAACTCGTCGATCAGCAGCAGGGTGCGCGGAATGGGTTCCCGCCCGCCGGCGCGCTGGTAGCCGGCGATGTCCTGCGCGCCGAGCTTGCGGAACATTTCGCCGCGCCGCTTGAGTTCCTCGTCCACCCGCTCCAGCACGCTCAAGCCGAATTCCCGGTCGCTCTCGATGGCCACCACCCGGGCGTGCGGCAGGCGATGCGTGGCGTAACACTTGAACTCGACGCCCTTCTTGAAATCCACCAGGTAGAACTCCACCTGCTCGGGGCTGCACCAAAGCGCCAGGTTCGAAATGAGCACGTGGAAAAGCGTGGACTTGCCGGACCCCGTTTTGCCGGCCACCAGCGCATGCTGCCGCGTGCCCTTGCCAAGCGCAAAGTACTGCAGCTTGGTCGCGCCCGTGCGACCCACCGGCACCCGCAGTTCCGTGGTGGTGTCGAGACTCCAGAACTTGTCCGCGGGGGGAATGACATCGGCGAACGGCACCTCGACGCGGTTGGAGTCGATGCTCGCCCTGCCAATCGCGTGCAGAAACGGCGTGGCGAGTTCCGGGGCGGGCGGAGGATCGAGCGAAAGGGTGACGCCCTCGATGGGTTCGTCGCCGGGAAACACCCCGCTCCTGCCAATCCGCAGGCGGACGCAGTGCTTGTGCATCTCCGCCGGCACGAAATCGGCCGGCATCGGCCGCCGGGTATCCTGATGGATCAGCGTGAACACGCCGCAACGGGGGCCGCTGGCCAGTATGCTCTGGAGCCGGCGCGCGGCAAGGTCGCTGAAGTTCACCGGGAAATCCGCGATGACCAGGAAGTGATACTTCTCGGCGATGCGCCCGGCCTGTTCATTGTACTCGGCGATGGTGGCGTATTCGTTGCGCAGATACATCTGCGCCACCTTTTCGATGTGCTCGTTGAGCCGCGCGAGCTGTTCCTCAATCTGGCCGACCTGCGTCCAGATGCGGCTGTTGATCAGTCGATCCTCATGGTCGGCCAGGTGCATGAGGCCCGCGAAGCTCTGGCCCAGCTCCACGGGATCGAGCAGGGTGAACTGAAGCCGCCCGGGCGGCGCGGTGGACAGCAGTCGAAGGACAAGATTGTTGAGCACGCCGACCGCCTGTTCCCGGCCCGCATCGCCCGTTTCAATGACCAGCGACCCTTCCCCGGGGAAGGTCAGGCACAGGGGAATGCGGAACTCCGACAGTCCGGCCAGCGGCAGCCGGGCGCTCTTGGGCACCGCGCCCGCCAGCGCCGCGGCGTTCACGCTGGCCTCGCCAAACCGGACCGCGCCGGCAAAGGTGCGCGGTGCAGCCCAGTCCGTCATCCAATCCGACCGCCATTCCGGAAACAGTCCGGCCGAAACGCTGGAGACCTCGCTCAGGCGCGACGCCAAGGATTGGATCCGGGAGGTCCACTCGTTTTCCAGAGTCGCCCAGCGCGACTGGTATTGCCGTTCAATCTCCTGTTGTTGGCCGCCTTGTGTGGATTCGATGGAATGACGGCGGGAGCCCGCCTGGGAGCGGGCTTGATCCAGCGTGGTCTGAAACGTCTTTTCGAGCCGGTCCAGTCCTTTCTGGCGCATGGCGCCGTTGCGGGCCAGGGCGCGGGAGAGACGCGCTTTCAGATCCACCTCGCACTCCACGCGCTGGGAGGCGCTCCGGGTGCCCAGCTGCTTCCATTCGCGATTCAGCCGGTCCATCAACGCATCGAAGTCGGCGGTGATGCGTCCCATCGCCGCCTCATGATTCCGGACGGAGACTTCGCCGCAGGCATCGAACAGTCCGCGCGCGGTTTCCAAATGCGCCACGAGATCCCTGACCGCCGGCGCATCGACGCGGCGCCCGAGGAAATAGAGGCCCACCACGAGGATCGTGCTGGCGGCGAAGGCGATGGCGGCATGGGTCCAGGTGAGGGAGCCGATTCCCCAATGCCGCAACGCCGGCACCAGCGCCGCATTCACCAGGATCAGCAGAAGGATGAGCAGCCACAGGGGCAGATACTTGAACAGCAGGGGCAGGAAGGATTTGCGGATGCGTTGGAGGCTTTTCCCGGCCTCCCCCACGGCAGCCCGAAAGCGCGCGAGGACCTGTTCCTCCTCCGACGGAACATCCGGCGGCGTGCGGACGGTGGCGGCCTGGAGCTGTCGTTGGAACACCGGATACCCGGCCAGCGTGGCAATGGCCCGTCCTTCGAACTCGGCCAGGGCGTCGCGCTCCACCGTCAGCCCGGCGGTGAATGCGTCGAACCGCTTGCGTTCGGCCAAGTCGTCCCCGTCCCGTTTCCGCGTGGCTTCCAGTTGCTCCCGTTGAATCTCGAACTTGCGGCGGCCCTCCTGTTCCTCGATGAGCTGGAAGGCGGCGGCGCGGCAGTTTTCCTGGGCCTTCTTGATATGCACTTTGCGCAGGTCAAAATGGCGTTCGAGCGCGCTCTTGTCGGAGAGATGCCCGGTCTTGATCTCCTGCAGGGCGGCGGACAGCGATTCGGCCACCGAACCGGTTTCCTGCTCGAGCTGTTTGCGCAGCCGGGCCGATTGAACCAGGTGCTCGCGTTCCACCCCGGCCTCGCGTTCGCTGAAGGAGCGGAGGGTGTCGCGGAACCCGCCCAGGAGCGCCAGCGTTGCGGGGACGCCGGGCAGGCTATTCGCAGTCGTCGCGGATTTGGTTGAGGAGGCGTTCAAGGGTGTCGAGGTTGTTGATCGTGGTGGTGACTCCGGAAAACAGCTCGTCCAGATAACGTTGCTCAAATTC
>JALOTU010000041.1 GCA_025457725.1 Verrucomicrobiota bacterium | reverse complement strand
AGCCTGATTGCCCCAGGCGCCGCGCATGTAGGTGAGCACGGCGGCAAGATCCTCGTCGGGCAGCGCCGCACCCATCGCGGGCATGGCCAGATTCCACTCCACCCCGTGCACCGTGATCGGCCCGGCCAATCCCTGAAGGGGAATCCGGATCAACTGGCCCACATTCTCCGTCACCACCCACTCCGACGCGATGAAGCTCGGAGCCTGCGCCGGTTTGCCGGCGCCATCCACGCCGTGGCAGAGGGCGCAAACCTGTTCATACACCAACTTGCCGCGAAGCAGCATGCGGTCGCCGCCCGTGGAAGGTTGCAGCAGTTCCAGTTGCTGCAGCGAGGTGTAGGGGGGATGCACCGCGGGATTGAACCAACCGCCGTGCCAGTCGAAATACAGCGCGCCCCCGAAGAACAGCATCAGGGGAAGCATCATCAACCACATCGGAACCGACGCCGTCCCGACCCCGGGTTCGGAAGTTCGGGGGGCGTTTTCGCCCGCGGTTTGAGAGGGGTTGAGGCTCATGGGTTCGCAACCGTGTTGGTGCCGGCAGCGGCCTGCGCCCCGGGTGGCGCGGAGAACGGCGCCTCGAACAGGGGCACATCCGATTTCAGACTCAGCAGATACGCCACCAGGGCCCTGCCCTCGACCGTGGGCACGACCTCAAAGCCGGGCGCGGGGGCCAGATCCCCGTCCAATACCAACGCGTCCGCCGCCGGTGACTGGTTGATCTGCCGCGTTTCGAACAGGAAGCGGTAGGGCGGCATGGTTGAATTCGTCACCACCAGATCCGGTGCATAGAGATGTTTGAGATGCCAGGTCGCATCCGGCTTGCGCACGCCGATGTTCGCCAGATCAGGCCCCAGCCGCTGCGATCCGAGCAGGATGGGTTGATCCTGGAGATAATCCCGGGCCACCGACCCGCGCAGGCCCCATCCCCGCGCGATGTCCGGGCCGGTCGCACGCACCTGAACGCTGGCCTTCGCTCCCGCATCCTCCAGCGTCTTCTGGGCAAAATCCGCCCTCTTCTTGTCCACGCCCCGGAGCAGGTCACGCGGCAGTCCGGTGAGTGGATTGTCCGCCAGACTGAGCCCCAGCAATTTGAAAGCGGACAGCACCTGCGCCTGGTTGGTGCCCACCTCCGTCAGGATCACATCGGTGGTGACGCCCACCTGCTGCACCTGCCGGGTGTGACACTGATTGCAGCCGTTGGCGCGATAGACTGCAGCCCCCTGCGCCGCCAGGCCGGGACGGGGTTGCGGGTAAAGTTCGGACCCGCCCGTCACCGGCTCCATGCTCTCGCGACCCAATTGCAACTGGGGCGCCAGGATGAACCCCGCCCACGACGCCGACATCGCAAGAAACCCGGTCAGGAACAGGACGCCGGCGTGCCTCATGCCCTGCCCTCCGCGCCCGCCAGCGCCGCGGGCTGATTGTCAAACGCCTTCGCCATGCCGCGAACCACCTGCCAGATCAGCGCCACCACATTCACGGAGAGCAGCAGATGGCCCACGATGAAGAGCAGCTGGCCCATCGACGCCACACGAATGGGCATCAAGGTGGCCGCCGCCACATCCGTGAAGACAACTTCGGCATCCGCCAGCTTGGTCCCCTGCTGAAATCCGCCAACGACAAACGGAATCACCACCAGGAACACCCCCGCTGCCGCGATCGCAAAATGCAGTCGGGCCAACGCCGGGTACACCAGCGGCCTGCCGGCAATGCGGGGGAGGATATAATACGCCGCGCCCAGCAGGAGCATCGTGCCGCAACCCTGCATCAATAATTGGAAGAGCCCGGGATGAACCAGGGTGAACGCGGCGACCCGCCACACCCCGGTCCCGTTGAGGATCAGCACCAATGTCATCCAGCACAGGAGGGCGCGAAACCCGAAGCGGAAATAGCGCGCCTCATCCCCCTGCACGCGCAGGTGCAGGGGCCAGACATTGAGCACGAGCGCCAGCACGGGAACCACCAGGCAGACCGACATGATCCGGCTGAGCACCGACATCCACGCCGGCACCGGCGCGGTCAGGGGCACGCCCGCCCATCCCCCGAAGCAGATCAGCGTGATCAGGGTGAACAGGGCCAGCTGCCGGCTGGGCAGCGGTTGCTGTTTGAGCGTCGGCAGAAAATAGAACAGGGCCGCCACCCCGAACAGACCCGTCAGGACCACCTGCTGCTGCGCCAGGAACCACGCGTGCACCGCCCCCTGCGCCATGCCGCGCACGGGCCAGAGCTGCAACAGCAGCATGGCGGTGATGTAGATCCAGGGAAACCACAGCACGCCCAGTCCCGCAAACCATTGCGCCGGATGAAGCTCGACATCGGCCCGGGCCCGCAGGGTGTTCAAACCGGAGATGCCCACCAGCAGGGAGGCCACCAGCATCGGCCACGCGGCATACAGCGGAAACTCCAGGAACTCATAACCGCTGCCGTCGCCGATCAGGATCCCGATCGCGCCCAGCAACACACCGAGATTCCAAAGCTTGGTGCCGATGATGACGAACCAACCATGCACCAGCCGGGTTTTTCCCAGTCTCGCTAGCATCCACAAACAGGCCGCCCAGCCCGCCGGGATGCAGAACCCGTAAATCAGGAGATTGTTCGCCAGGGGCGCCATGCGCCCGTAACTCGAGTAGGCGCAGTCGGCAAACATGGCCGGGGCGTGAAAGCTCATCGATGCCAGCAGATAGGCAACGGCCGACACCACCAACCAGCCGGCGGCGCCGTAGTAGAGGCCCAGCAGGGGCCAGCGACAAGAGGCATCGATCGACCCGGTGGCGGCGGGCGACGGCTCAGCGCTTGGAGAAGCAGGTTGAGGGGACTGACTCATCAATGCACCTGGACCTACTCGAATTCGCTGGGTTTCTCGGGCGGGGGCGGGGGCACGAACGTGGCCTTCTCCACGCGCTCAATCAGGTCGGCCCGGGCCTGGGCCGGGTGTTGCCAGGCCGCCGCCGTCAATTCCACGGCGCGATCCAACGGCAGACGCACGATATCCTTGGCCGGGTCCATCCAGCCGTAGGTGTTCGCGGCCACCGATTCCGCCTCACGCAGCTCCGCCAGATTCTTGACGCGCAACGCGGCGCGTTCCGCGAGCAGGGAAGGCGGGGTGGTGTAATGCTTCATGGCCCAGACCAGCACGCCCACGATCAACAGGGCGCCCAGCGCGACGAGGATGTTCATCCCGTTCCGGCACCAGCAAAAAGTGTCGCAATTCTTCGAGCAACGCATCATCGACCTCCCTCGGTTTCCGGCGGGCTGTCCACAAAGAAATCCGTCTCATCAATCTCACCGCCGGAGATCGGAGTGGCGACCGGATGAGCCAGGCCCATGGCCTCGATCAATCGCGGATCCTTGATCGGATACGGTGCCGCACTGCGGTATTTCCTGAGGAACAACTTGATGAGCAGCCCCACCATGAACGCGGTGCAGCCGGCGTCCAGCCACATCCACTTGAACGGATACCCCTCCGGATGCAGCACCGGCATGATATTGAAGGAAAGATCAAAGTAGTGCATCGCCCAAGCCCACGCGGCCAGCGGGGCGATCACCAGCGGCGTGCTCTTGGCGTCGATCCGCAGCAGGGTCAAAAAGGGCACGAAGAAGTGGCCGAAGATGATGATCATGCTGATCCAGAACCACGTGCCCTGCTCGCGAATCCAGTACCAGAACGTTTCCTCGGGGATGTTCGCGTTCCAGATGATGAAGTACTGCGAAAAGGTGATGTAGGCGTAGAACACGGTGAAGGCGAAGAACAGCGTGCCCAGGTAGTAATACTGGTGGTTGTGCATCACCGGCGACAGCACCCGCTGCCGGTCCAGCAGCGCCATGATCACGTAGGCCGTGGCAATGGCCAGCCAGACGCTGGCCGCGAAGTACCACACGCCATACATGGTCGAGAACCACTGGTGCTGCAACGCCTTCATCCACATGATGGCCGCCAGGGTCGTCGTGATGGCAAACAGGAACACCCCCCAGTAGGAGTAAGCGCGCATCTTCATCGTGCACCGGGCGTCCCCGGTCTTGTCCTGCTCGATCGACCAGCGCAGCAGTCCCCCGGTCAGAATCCTCCAGATCACAAAGTTGAAGACCACCACGATGTAGAACCCGGCCACGGTGAACAGCGGCAGCTTGGCGTGGATGGCGGGGTCGGTGTCCGGACTCCCCTGCATCCACCCGTACAGCTGCTTCGGGGCGAGAATCGCAATGGGCACGAACAGGACGGCCATCCAGGGCGACAGCAACGAGGCCATCTGCTCGAGGAACCGGCGCTGGGGCACCGACCAGCCGGCGTCAAAGAGGTGATGCACCAGCACCAGGAACAGCGCCCCCAACCCGAGGCTGAGGCAGAACATGAATCCCAGCAGCCAGGAGAAGGCGAATTGCTGGAGATTGGCGATGGCGCCCACCAGCGAGAGGAGGCCGCCGCCGACGAGCAGCACGTTGGGAATCTTCCGCCAGCTGGAAAGATCGAGCGGCTGCGGCAATTGGGCTCTTTGCTTGATGTCGCTCATACGCTATTTCCTCAGGGCCGCCTGCTCGGATGCGGGCACGTCGTTGGTGGTTCCCAGTTGCGCCAGCTGCAGCGCGCGCACGTAGGCGACAATGGCCCAGCGATCCCGCACGTCGATCTGGCCGGCATAACCCTGCATCAACCCCTTGCCATAGGAGAGGGTGTTGAAGATCTCGCCGTCGGGCATCATCACCATCCGCTTGTCGTGCAGGTTGCCCACCACCGCCATGCCGTACTTCTTGGTGATGCCGTTCCCGTCGCCCAGGCCGCCGTGGCACGGCGCGCAATTGATGGTGTAACGCTGGCGGCCCCGTTGCAGAAGCTCAAGGTCCACCACCAGTGGATTGAGCTCCACGAAGTTGGTGGTGCCGGTGATCCGGCCGGTGTTCACCGGCGCATCCTCATAGGGATAAACCGCGCCGGCGGCGGTCTGGATCGGCGTGCTGCGCATCACCGTGCCGGGAACATTCGGCTGCGAACTCCGCCCGTTGGCGAAGAAGCCATCCGGCGCCTGCGGCCGCAGCTTGGGCTGGCGGACCATGTCGGGGAAGATCTCGATGGGCGATCGGCGGCTCTTGCTGCCGCGCGTGCCGGCGATGGCCACCACGAGCACCACGACGATTGCGAAGATTGTCAGGAAGTAGCGCATTATTCCTCCACCATCTCGATGCGCTTGCTGCCGGTGGACTCCAGCAGCTTGCGGGTTTCGGCCTCGTTGTACTTGGTGTCGGCGGTCTCTATGACCAGGAAGAACTTGTCATGCGTGGCCAGCTCGAAGCGTTTGTGCTTGAGCAGCGGATGATGCAGCCGCGGGAGCCGGTTTAACAACAGCATGCCGCCCAGCGCGCCGAAGGCGCCCAGCAGAATGGTCAGCTCATACGACGGCGGAAACGCCGAGAACGGGCTGAACATGGGCTTGCCCCCGACCAGGATCGGGTAGTCGAACTTGTTCATGAACCAGATCATCAGCATGCCGGTGGTGTAACCGGTCACACCGCCCAGGAAGGAAAACCAGCCCACCTTGGAATTCTTCAGTCCCATGGCCTTGTCCATGCCGTGGACCGGGAACGGGGTGAAGACATCCCACTTGCGGAAGCCGGCATCGCGCACCTTCTCGGCGGCATGCATGGCGTCGGCCGGGGTGTCGAACTCGGCGATGATTCCGTAGGATTGACTCATCAGTGATGCCCTCCGGGTTTGGCTCCGCCCTGCGGCAGGTGCGGGTCGGCCTGCGGCGTCACACCCTTCACCTCGGAAATGGCGATGACGGGCAGGAAACGCATGAACAAGAGGAAGAAGGTGAAGAACAATCCGAACGTCCCCAGATAGGTCATCACGTCAATCATGGTCGGCTTGAAATGGGCCCAGTTGGCCGGGATGAAGTCGCGATGCAGCGAGGTCACCACGATCTCAAACCGCTCGAACCACATGCCCACGTTGACCAGGATGGAGAGGAAGAACACCGCCAGCATGTTCTCACGGACCTTCCGGAACCAGAACAGCTGCGGGAACAGCACGTTGCAGGCGATCATCGTCCAGTAACCCCACCAGTAGGGTCCGAAGGCGCGGTTGTAGAAGGCGAATTGCTCGTAGGGCGACCCGCTGTACCAGGCAATGAACACCTCCATGCCGTAGGCGTAGCCCACGATGGACCCCGTCGCCAGCGTCACCTTGCACATCAGGTCGATGTGCCGCAAGGTGATGATGTCCTCCAGCCCGCAGATCTTGCGGATGGGGATCAACAGCGTCAGCACCATGCCGAATCCGGAGAACACCGCCCCCGCCACGAAGTAGGGCGGAAAGATGGTGGTGTGCCAGCCGGGCAGCTGCGACACGGCGAAGTCCAGGGAGACGATGGAGTGCACGGACAGCACCAGGGGCGTGCTCAATCCGGCCAGGATGAGATAGGCCTTCTCGTAGTTGCTCCAGTGCCGGTTGGACCCGGTCCAGCCGAGCGAAAAGAGCCCGTAGGCAAACTGCTTGATCCGATTCTTCGCGCGATCCCGGAGCACGGCGAGGTCGGGGATCAATCCCATGTACCAGAACAGCAGCGACACCGTGAAGTAGGTCGAGACCGCGAACACGTCCCACATCAGGGGGGAACGGAACTGCGGCCAGATGGCGTTGGAGTTGGGGATGGGGAACAACCACCACGCCAGCCACACGCGCCCGACGTGGATAACCGGGTAGATGCCGGCGCACATCACCGCGAAGATCGTCATCGCCTCCGCCGCCCGGTTGACGGCGGTGCGCCACTTCTGCCGCAGCAGGAAGAGAATGGCCGAGATCAGCGTGCCGGCGTGCCCGATGCCGATCCACCACACGAAGTTGATGATCGGCCAGCCCCACATGACCGGCTGGTTGTTGCCAAACACGCCCACGCCCGTGGCGATCAGATAACTGATCATCGAGAAGCAGGTCGTCATCATCACCAGGCTGATGGCGAAGGAGACCCACCACCACAAGGGGGTCGGACCCTCGGCAATGCTGGCAATGCGATCCGAAATCCAGCCGATGGAGCGGTTGTTGGTGACGAGCAACGGACGCACCAGCTCCTTCGGAACCGTGGGCAGCGGCGTCCCCGCCGTCATGGATGTCGAGTCAGCCGCCATTAATGGTGCCCTCCCTCCTCCGCCCCGTGGGCGGCGTCGGCGGGACCGTGGCCGCCTCCATGCGATTGAAACGGATCATGGCCCAGCCTGGATTCGTATTCCTCCAGGCTCAACGGTGACTGGCGATAATCGGGCATCGCCGGATTCGGGTTGCGGAGCTTTGCCAGGTAGGTCAGACGCGGCTTGGTGAGCAGGAACTCCAGCGCGCTGTAGTCGCGCGATTGCTGCTTGAGCCGCGACACCCGGCTGTGCGGATCGGCCACGTTGCCGAACACGATCGCTCCCGCCGGGCACGCTTGCTGGCAGGCGGTCTGGATGGTTCCATCCGGCACCACCACATCGCCCGACGCCCCGGCCTTGACCTTCTGCGCGATCCGCGCGGACTCGATGCGCTGGAGGCAGAACGTGCATTTCTCCATCACGCCGCGCATCCGGACGGTCACCTCGGGGTTCTTCACCATCTTGATGAGTTCCCATTCGTCGGCGGGACGCGTGGCGAGCGGCCCCTTGTAGAGCTGGTCGAGCGGACGCTTGTTGTAATCGAAGAAATTGAAGCGGCGCACCTTGTACGGGCAGTTGTTCGAGCAGTAGCGGGTGCCCACGCAACGGTTGTACACCATCACGTTCAAGCCTTCCTTGTCGTGAACGGTGGCGTTCACGGGACAGACGCTCTCGCAGGGGGCGTTCTCGCAGTGCTGACACATCATCGGCTGCGTGACGACCTGCACGTCGTCGATCCACTCCTCGAACTGCTGCTCGCTTGCCGGCGCCAGGATGGCCTTGTTCAAGATGCTGCGATCGTCATTGCGGCTCATGAACTGGTCCCTGTCCGTGGCATAATAGCGATCCAATCGCAGCCATTGCATCTCGCGACCGCGCGCCACCTGATCCTTGCCGACGATCGGAATGTTGTTCTCACTCTGGCAGGCGACGACACAGGTGGAGCAGCCCACGCACGCATTCAAATCCACCGACATGCCCCACTGATGGAGGGCATCCTTCTCCGCCACGTGCAGGGGGTTAGGGTAGAGGGACACCGGCCAGGCCTCGGCGCCTTCAGGTTTCGGCGGCTCATGCATGTTCATGAGCCTGGCGAAATCAGGATGCTTCTCGAACTGCTCCAGGTTCGCCTCGCGAATGATCGGGCGGCCTTCCATGGACCAATGCTCCTGCGGACAGGAAAGCGGATACGTCCGACCGGTGGGCGCGACCTTGGCGCCCAGGGCGATGTGCGCCCCGCTGGTGGTGCGGATGGCATAGGCATCGAAGCCCGTCCCCTTCCCCACCCGGCCGGGCTTGCTGCGACCATAACCGAGCGCCAGCCCCAGCACGTGGTCCGCCTGCCCGGGCTGAACCCAGATCGGGCCCTCCACCGAAAAATCGCCCACCTGAATGGCAACGACGTCATTGTTCCGGCAATTGAGCGCCTTGGCCGTCTTGCGGCTGACGAGGACGGCGTTGTCCCAGGTGAGCTTGGTGATCGGATCGGGCAGCTCCTGAAGCCAGCCGTTGTTGTTGTAACGGCCGTCATCCACGCTGTAGTCGCGACGGAAAACCACCTCCAGGTTCCCTTCACCGGCCGTGGAGGCTGGCGCGGTCGCCGCCAGCGAACTGACCTTGCTCGCATCCAGCTTCACCGCCACCGGCGGGGCGGCGGTGCCGGCGTAAAATCCGTCATGAAGAAACTTGCGCCACGCACCCTCGGCATCGGACCCCTTGCCCAGCCCGGCGATGGTTTCGCGGACCACCTCGTAAGCCGAGGCGGCCCCCAAACCGGCCAGGCGGGCCAGCACATCCAGCTCCGATATGGCGCCGAACAGCGGGGCGATCAGCGGCTGTATCGGGACCAGGGTGCCATCCGACGTTCGGGCGTCACCCCAGGTTTCCAGGTAATGGGTCAGGGGCAGATTCCAGTCGGCCCCTTCGGAAGTTTCATCCTCCTGGTAGCCCAGCCGGACAACCGTCTTCGCCTTCCGCTGGGTTTCCTTCCACTTGAGTTGCACCGGCGCGGTATAGGCCGGATTGCCCCCCAGCAGCACCAGCGTGTCGACGGAGCCCGCGTTGAGCATTGTCGCCAGCTCCTCAATGGAACCGGCGCCATCCGGGGCGGCCGACCGATACTCGACCGTGGTGCCGAGGCTTCCCAGCACCGAATTAATCGCATGGGCGAGGGCGTGGACGGCAAGGGGCTGCCCCACACCGGCCACCACCAGGACATGACCTTTGTGCGCCTGCAGATCCCTGGCGCATTCCAGGATCCACTTGGGATCCACGCCTGCCACCGCGGTGTCCGCCACGGAAACCCCGGCGGCTTTGGCCAGCGCTTTGGCCACCCCGAGGACCGCGCTGCTGGGCAGGCGCAATCGATGATCCGCGTTCGCGCCGGTCAGGGTCATCAGGCTCTCAACCACGTAAAGCCGGCTCATCGAGTCACCCGCCTTCTCGACCCGGCGACCGTCGGCAAACCGGCGAATGTTCTCGGCCGTGTCCTCCTCGCTGCCGATGAAGTCGCAGTCGAGAGACACGATGACCTTGGCCCGATCAAACCGGTAACGCGGTTGAACCGGCTGACCAAACACCTCGGAGGCGGCCAGACGATGAATGCCGTGGCCGACCGGATCATGTACGAACCATCGGCACTTGGGCATCCGGGCGCGCAATTGCGACTGGAGGCGTTCGCGCGACGGCGAGGTGCCGGGTTCCATGAGCACCGCGAGGCCCTCACCCTTGTTCTCCCCAAAGCGTCTGCCCAGCCCGGTGAGAAAATCCATGGCCTCGGCCGCGCTCACACTGTTTCCCGCCCGCGTGAACCGCCGGGCACGGTCCGGGTCGTAGAGATCGAGGATCGAGGCCTGAACGTAGCGGTCGGTGCCGCCATTGCTGTCCGGATGCAGGGGATTCCCCTCGACCTTCACCGGCCGGCCGTCGTGCGCCTTGACCACCAGCGGCACGGCACCGCCGCGCGTCGGCATGGCGGTGGCGAAGTGCTGGGCCTGGCCATGCACATAACCCTCCGGTTGCTGCGCGAACGGTTCGAGCAGGGATTCCGGACGGCGGC
>JALOTU010000421.1 GCA_025457725.1 Verrucomicrobiota bacterium | reverse complement strand
CAGCACAGGCAGATCGTTGCCGCTGTCCCCCGCGTAAACCATCCGCTCCGGTTTCACGCCGGTGTGCTGCATGAGGAATTCGACAGCATGCCGCTTGTCTGCCCGTTCGGGAAGGATATCGACCAGTCCGGTATTCGTGGTTTCGTCCACACTCCAGATGACGCTTGCCCGGCAGCCGTCGGATTCCAAACGACGTTCGATGCGTTGCACGAGGGCTTCGTGATCCAGATCCGCTTTCGCGAAGTAGCTCAATTTGAACTTGCCCTGTGCCTCCGGTTCCTGCAGGCGCAGTTCCTCCACGTCGTCGAGCAGCGCTCCCAGGTCCCTGCTGGTTCTGCCCCGCCAGGATCTGGAGATCTCCGCATGCCAGGCTTTCAGTAGAGTCCAGTCCCCCTCGACGACCTCATAGATCGAGGTGCCGACATCGGCCACGCTATAGGCGGGTTCGGGGAGATCAAACTCACGGATGGCTTCCATCTGCAGCTCCTTCCGGCGCCCGCTGACGTAGCTGATGATGAGTTCGGGACGGCGTGCCAGGCGGCGGAGCACGTCCCTGGCCTGGGGTGATTCCGCCTGCTGGCCGTTGGGCAGGACCGTTCGATCCATGTCCATGCAGAGCAGGATGCTGGTGCTGGTGGGTTTCATCAATGGTTCCAGGGATGGCCTCCGAGGCTCCCTTTTTGCGGCCGTGAACTTTCCGGGCTCTGACGCCTGCGGCCGGGGTGGGTTGCCGACGGAGATGGGAGAAAGAACGGCATCGGTGTCATGATTGTTTTCGTGTTGGGCCGCCCGTCCCCGGGTCTTTGATGCGGATCACAGGCTGTCCGCGCAATGCGTGTTCTCCGATGATGGCCGCGGCAGCGCTCCAAGCCAACAGCGGGGTTCCGCCCGGCGTGAGTTTCTTGCCGTGGACAAACTCCGGGAAGGCCGGCTGCCTTTCCTCCAGTTCCAGGGCGTTGGCCTGATGAATGGCCCGCAAATGGCGGCGGGCATCCTTTCTCCTGCCGCGGGCGGCGAGGTCCGCCACATAGAATCCGGTGATCATCGGCCACAATCCTCCGTTCTGGAATTCGTTGGGCCGGTTCTTGAAGGTGTAGGAGAAGGTCATGTTCAGCTTTTTCCAGTCCTCATTTACCGGTTTGATCACTGGATAGAACGCCGGTAGCAACGGGAGCTCCGCTGGCGTGATCCCGCGTATGTAGTCATCCACCGCTTCGGACTGTGTTGGGTCAGCGACTCCCAGCAGGGAGGCCAGCACGTTGGCCAAGGCATCAAAACGGTAGCCGTATCCGGCGGGCGCAAAGAAGGGCATCCAATGGCGTCCGCCGCATCCCGGGGCCGCCTCCTTGCCTTTGCAGTAGAGCACCTCGTGATAGACATCCTCCGTCCCCTCCTCGCCATCCATGAACCAGTAGTTCATGCGGATCAGCCGCCGCAACCGGTCGATCCTGCGATCCCGTGCCGCCGGTCGCGTGGCCTGGTTTCGGGCCTGGTCGAGGGTGGAGAAGGCCACCTGCGCCTGAAGATGAAGAAGCTGATCGTAGAGCACGTAGCCGGAGTGGATGTATTCATCGGCCCAATCACCGGTTTGGGGGACATAGATCAAACCGCGATTGTTGAATTCCCAGGCCGCGAGCAGGTGCATCACACGTTGGAGACAGGGCCGCAACCTCTCCATCAACTCGTCATCGCCGGTGGCACGCCAGAACTCGGCGGCGCCGATCACGAACCACAAGTTGGCATCCACGCGTCCCGTGGTGCCGCCGTAGGAGATGCGGCCCGTTTGCACATCCACATTGCTGGGGATCTCCCCCTGCGGCCCCTGGTGCTGGGCCAGGGTCAACAGACTTTCGCGGAAACCCTGGACTAGGTCCTCCTCACCCGTCAGCAGCGCCGCCAGCCCGGCGATCATGCTGTCGCGCCCCCAGACACGGCGGTAGTTGGCGCGGTCCACCGTTGAGGCCCAGAATCCGCGCGGCGTGCAGCAGTTTCGCAGGTGCTCCACTGCCTGTTGGTAGGCGTGTTCATCCACCCACCCGCTTTTCCCCGTGGCGGGATTGCTCGGCGCGGCTGGATTTGGAATCGGTCTTTGCATCAGGTGCATTGCTCCGGCTGAATTGAACTGCGAGCTCCCGCATTTACCGGGTGGCCTCGATGACCCCGCACGCGACCCGTTTGCCGGCGTTCCCCGTGGGTTGCGACGTCAAGTCATCCCGATCCGAGTGCACAACGAGTCCGCGCCCGACGATGGCGTTGGTGCCGTTGAGATCCAGAAAGGCGTAAACACGATTCAGTTGCGCCTTGCCGGAGGCGTCCGCGGTGAGGTTTCCAAGATCTCCCAAATGATGCTCCGCCGCATCCGGTCCGCCATGGGCCATGCCGGTGGGATTGAAATGGCCGCCTGCCGAACTGCCGTCCGGTGCGGAGCAGTCCCCGTGTTCATGGATGTGAAATCCGTGTTCGCCCGGTTTCAATCCGGTGATGTCGGCCACGACGCGCACCCCATCGTCGGTCTGGGTGAAGGTGACGGTGCCGCGCGCCTGATTGCCCTGCGTCGGTTCCAGCACCGCCACAGCAGTCATGGTTTCCCCGGAGGGGCTGGATTGACCATATTGGGTGCCTGGTTCGCAGCCGGATAGAGCCATGCAGAGGATCCCGGCCAGGCCCGTCAGTTTCACTGGTATATTCGCTTTCATTGGTTTCCTTTCATTTGCTGTGTTTGTTCATGAGATATCCAGAGTCCCTTCGAAGCTGAGGACCGCGAGCCCGCTCCGTTCGTCATGAAGCCGGCGCAGGTGCGACGCTGATTCGACCAGTACGACTTCCAACATGGGGCGGACGCGAGCGGAGATGAGATGGCCGCCGTGCGCGGTGCCATCGGATTTGCCCACGACCACCTGCGCGTGCACCTGGGGCGAGCCGTTCTCCATGGTCACGTCCCCCGTGAGCGAGAGCACCTCCACCTGCTCCGGGATCGGGATGCGCTTGTAGCCCCGCTTCTCCGGTTT
>JALOTU010000420.1 GCA_025457725.1 Verrucomicrobiota bacterium | reverse complement strand
CATCTTCGCGGTTACCCAGACTTCGAAAGTGGTGCTGCGGGTGTCCAAAAGGGCCTGAGTCTGGCCCCGGACCGGGGAATCCGGCATCAGGAAGGACAGGTCCACCAGCACATCGTCCTCGGTCCCGTCCACGCCATCGGGACCAGCCCGCATTTCGATGTATTGCGAAGCCAGAAACTCGTCCATGCCCGGCAGCAACGCCAGGGTGCGGGCCTCGACTGTGCCGCCATTGATCCGCCCCGAGGAAACGGCGGTGAACACGTCCCGCAAACCGAACGGGTACATGGGCTCGTCCTTCTCAAGGAAGCGTCCGCTGCCACCTCGCGCATCCCGCTGAAACATAAACTCCCCGCCCCCGCCGCCGCGGTACATCAGAGGGTTGATGCCCTTCACCAGCAACAGTTCGGAAAGATCGTCGATCGGACCGTTCTTCGCCTCGTAAGGTGGATCCAGGCCGAGGTAGTAATCGCTTTCCGCCCCCTGCAGTGTCTCAAGGTCGTCCCGGTCCACCCAATCCAGTATGGAACCACTCACCACGGGAATCTCACCGGCGTCCACCCCCATGTCGGTGAAGACGCGTTGGAGCAGAAGCTCGTTCGCCTGGTTGATGTTGATCTTGCGTTCCGCATCCACCATCGGATGCAGCGTGAACTCGCCCGCACCGCACCGGACCGTCAGGGGCAGGTGAACCTCGGCCAGCGGACTGTTCGAGACCGCCATCCCACCGTAGCCCCCGGCCCAGACATCGAAACTGGCATCGCGCGGATCCAGCTTCATGTCCTCCGCCAGGATCCACTTGGCGTATTCCATGCCGGAACGCCCGAGCCATTCCAGCTCGGAAAAGTTGCGTGAGTTCATGGCCAGCCGCATCTCCACCTTCATGGAATAGGCAAAACCCGCGGCAAGAATGCTCAGAATCATCACCGAGATCATCACGATGACCAGCGCAATACCGCGTCGCCGGGATGGAGCACCGGGTTTCATCGCCGTATGATCGGTAATCGCGCCCCGCCTCCAGGCGCCGGCGATCCCGCTCCGACCGGACCGGGCTGGCCAGGCTGGCCAGGCTGGCCGGGTGGGGCGGGCGGTGGCGCCCCCGCCTGACTGAGCGCCTGCACCGCACTCGCCGCCGGACTCACCAGCAGGGTCGACTCCTCCGTGGTGGCTTTGAAACCCGTGCCGCGGCGGGTGTAAAGTGACACGCGGACCACCGGGGGAACCTGGTTGGTTTCAGTCCACTCATCCACCCAGTCCTCATCATTCAGGTCCCAGAACTGGACGATCATCTTCTCCACATTGCCCGCCAACACCAGCGGATGATTCTGCTCGTCCACATCGAATTCCATCAGCAACGGGGCCTGACGCAGGACCAGCTGGAGATCATCGCCCTCGCCGGGTTGCAGGCTGAATTCCACGCGGCGCAGCGTCAGATCCCCAAACTTGCCGCCACGCGGGTAGGACCGCGGAAGTTTGCTGACGAAACTCAGCCGGGCGTCACTGCCGCTCTCGCCCTCAAACCAATAGAGGTCGGCATTGGCAGCGTGCATCTTGGCGTAGGTCAGTGCCTCCTCGATGCATTGCATGGCCATCCGCGAGCGCTGCGCACGGGCGGCGGCATCCAGGCCCACCTTCGAAGACCGCAAGACCGCCGACCAGCACGTGTAAATGGCCGCGACCACCAGACTGAAGATGCCGATCGCAATCACAACCTCGACCAGGGTGAAGCCTCCCAGTGCAATGCGTCGTCGCCCCTTCATCGCCCGGGCCCTCCCATGGGCCGCCCCGGTCGCCCCGGCAAGCCCGGTCGGCCCGGACGTCCCGGCCGCCCCACGTTGCCGGCAGGGCGGAACAGATACAACGTCAGCTCCCCGTCCGGTTTGCTCCGGCCGGTGCGTGTCACCGTCAAATTGACCTCATACAATCCGTTCGTCCCGGCCTCAATGACCTCGCGCGTCCAGCGGTGGTCGGGAAAGATGTCGTCAAAGTCGCCCGACTCGATTCCCTCCTCCAGCTGGTTCGTCAGGACCGTTTGCGCTGCGAGCGAACCCACAGGGCTCCGCAGGTGCTGCAACGCCCCAGCCTGGCGAAGGCATTGCGACACCACACCCAGGACGGTGAACGCCACCATGAAAAAGAGGCCGATGGCGATCATGACCTCCAGCAAACTGAAGGCAAACGGGCCGCGCGGTCGCGAAATCCGGGGTTGGCAGCAGAGGAGGTTCATTTGACAGGCCCCACGGTGGCCAGCGCCGTGGTCACCTCCAGGGAAAGCTTGCGCCATTCATTCTGGTCGGAACGCAGGATGATGGTCAGCTCGTCGCAGGTGCCGTTCGGATAGAAGTTCACCACGGCCAGTTCCTGGTCCTTGAATTCCATCAGATTGATATCGAGCATCTCCAGGGACAGGTGGTCGTCGATGGTGCCCGACAGTCCGGCGCCTTTTGGCTTGCCGGGCAGCCCCCCGCCGCCGCCGTCCGAGAGTGCGAAGGTGCGGTCATAGGGGCGGAACACCACTTGTTTGAGGCTGCCATCGAAGATCGCTCGCGCCCGGGCATTGCTGAACACCGCGCGGAGCTCGGTCATGGTCTGATTCATGGGAGCCTGCTTGCGCATGCTGCCGAGCATCGGAATGCCGGTCGCCAGCACAATCCCCAGGATCGCCACCACGACCATGACTTCGATCAGCGTAAAGCCGGCCGCCGTCGGGCATGGGGCACCGAAGCCGCCGTTTCCCCGCCCGTGCTGCAAGCGCGTTGTCATCATCGGGCAATATTCGAGGTCATGGCGAACATCGCGGACAGGACGCTGAGCAGCAGGAGGCACACAAGGATGGCCACCACGATGATCATCATGGGTTCGATCAGGTTGGCGAGGGTGCGAAGGGCGAGGTCCAATTCCTTCTCGTAGGTTTCCGCCACATTCCGCAGGGAGCCCGGCACGTCGCCGGTCTCCTCGCCGATGCGGACGAGGTCCACCATCAATTGGGGAAAAATCTTGTTCTGCGCCAGC
>JALOTU010000419.1 GCA_025457725.1 Verrucomicrobiota bacterium | reverse complement strand
CATCCGCGAAGACGCTCTGGCTGCGGAGGCGCTCAAGATCTTCGACGAACGCGACATTGACGACCTGATCGTCGTCAATGGCCGGCGCGAGCCGGTCGGCATGGTGGATTCGCAGGATCTACCCAAACTCAAGATCATGTAAGTGGCGCGGGGCTCCGGCCTGTGTTCAAGGGGCGCATCAGGCGGCACTGCCTGCGATGAGCCATGTTGTGTTCCTGCGGGACGATCGGGGCCGACTCGGGCTGCGCCTGACTCTTGGTCATCCTATGCCTTGAATCCCTGACTTGCTCCGCTCCGACCGGCCTGCGAACTTCCATCCATGCGTTGTTCAAACTGTATCCTCTCGTCGCTGCTGGTGGTGATGGTGTGCGGGACTCTCACTATGAACGCCCAGTCAGCGGACAAACCCAATCAAGCCGCCAAATCCTTCTCGCGAACGGTCACCGTTGAGGAGAAGTTGAACTACCTCTTGTTTCTGCCGAAGGATTACGATCCGGCCAGGGCTGAAGGCTGGCCCATGATTCTGTTTCTCCATGGAGCAGGGGAGCGCGGGGAGGACCTTTCCCTGGTCAAGAAGCACGGCCCGCCGAGAATCGTGGAACACGATCCTGAATTCCCGTTCATCGTGGTATCGCCGCAGTGCCCGGCTGACCGGACCTGGTCAAACTCGGAGCTGCTCGGTTTGCTGGATCAAGTGACCGCCACATGCCACGTGGATACCAACCGGGTTTATCTCACTGGCCTCAGCATGGGGGGATACGGCACCTGGAGTCTGGGATTGGCCTATCCCGAGCGGTTTGCCGCCATCGCCCCGGTTTGTGGGGGCGGGGAATGGATCAGCGTGGTCCTGGCGAGCGAGTCAAACCGCCAGGCGCTGCAATCCCTCGGCATCTGGGCGTTTCACGGCGCAAAGGACCCCGTCGTGCCGCTGGCGGAATCCGAACGAATGGTGGATGCGCTCAAGAAGGTGGGGGCCAGGGACGTGAAGCTGACCATTTATCCGGAGGCCGGCCACGATGCGTGGACTGAGACCTACGACAACCCCCTGTTTTACCAGTGGCTCCTGCAACGGCGGCGCAGTCCTTGAGGCGCGGCGCTACTCCAATCCGCAGGCCTTCCGGGCCCGGTGCAGAACCTCCTGGGCCTTGGCGCGCGCCTTGGCGGCGCCTTCGCTCAGCACCTGGTGCACATAATCCAGGTTGTTCTCCAGTTCGGCGCGTCGGTCGCGCGCGGCGGCGAAGTGATCCCAATAGACCTCGAACAGTTTCTTCTTCAGATCCCCATACCCCAGGCCGCCGGCTCGGAGTTTCTCCTCGTAGTCCTTGCCGATGGAACCGTCAACGACCGTCAGCAGCTGGATGGCGAGGTTCTGATCCGCATCCGGCTTGGGATCCCCGGGCGCGCGGCTGTCCATTTTGATGCCCATGATCTTCTTCCGGAGCGCCTTCTCCGGTCCGAAGATCTCGATGGTGTTGCCGTAGCTCTTGCTCATCTTTTCGCCGTCCACACCCGGAACCTTGGCCACCTCGCCGCGAATCCTCGGCTCCGGCACCACGAACGTCTGGCCGTAGGCTTCGTTGAACTTGATGGCGATGTCGCGTGTGACCTCGACATGCTGCTTCTGGTCCTGGCCCACGGGCACCACGTTGGAGTCGTAAATCAGGATGTCCGACGCCATCAGCACCGGGTAGGTGAACAGGCCGCTGTTCACCGGGATGCCCTTGGCGGACTTGTCCTTGAAGGAATGGCAGCGCTCGAGCAGGCCCATCGGCGTCAGCGTCCCCAGAATCCAGGTGAGTTCGCAGACCTCCGGAACGTCCGATTGCCGGAAGAACACCGCCCGCCGGGGATCGAGTCCGCAGGCGAGAAAATCCAGGGCCACGTCCCGCGTGTTCCTCCGTCGTTCCTCCGCGTCAAACAGCGAGGTCATCGAGTGGTAATCCGCGATGAAATAGAACGCGTCCCCCTGGTTCTGGAGCTCGATGGACGGTCGCATCATGCCAAAGTAGTTCCCGAGATGCAGCGCGCCGCTGGGTTGAATGCCTGACAGAATCCGCATGCGGGAAAGATAGGAAGGCAGGGGTGAATTGCACGAATTTTCAGGAATCCAGGGCGCAGGTGCGAGCGCTTGTGGAATGGAGGCACAGTTCAACACAGAGGCGTGGAGGGCACCGTCGGTCCCGGAGCGCAGATCCTCAAAGTGTCGGCTGGCGGTCGAAATAGATGAATGCCAAGCTGTCTGCGTTCAGACCGAGACGCGCGGTTCCCGGGAGCGCGGGATTGCCGATCGGTCGTGACGCGCGAGATGCAAGCACCCAACATTCATCCCATGGAGCGCCTGTTGCACAGGCTGTCCGGGGTGGTGTCGCGCCATCGGGGGTGGTTCATCTATCCGCAACTGGTCTTTTTCGGGGTGTGCCTGTTCTACGCGGGAAACGAGCTTCAGTTTCGGACGGATCCCAACGAGATGTTTTCGAGCGACCAGGGCTATGTGCGCGACTGGTCGGAGGTGCAGGAGGAGTTCCAGTTGCAGGAAGACCTGGTGGCGCTGGTGGAGAGCGAGGATTTCGAGAAGAACCGCCAGTTTGTCGAGCGCTTGGCGGCGCGACTCGATCAGGAAACCAACCTGTTCAAGAACGTTTTTTACAAGAGGGACCTGCGGAGCCTGGGTTCGAAGGGCCTGCTGTTCCTGCCCGAGCCCAAACTGGATGCGCTGCGCGAGTCGCTGCAGGATTACGAACCCTTGATCCGGACCTTCTCCCAGGTCTCGAATCTCGCCTCGCTGCTGTCCGAGGTGGACACCCAGATGCGGACGGGCGCGGCGGAGCCGGTCGAGACCCATCCGCTGGTCAAGGTGGTTCCGGCCCTGACGCGCATCGTCCAGCAGGCGGTGGAAAGCACGCGCCGGCCGGGGCTGCCTCCTTCGCCGGGTCTGACGGCACTGTTTGCGGCGGAGGGCACGCCGGTGCCGGGCGATTACCTGAATTTTGCCGGCGGACGGTTCTACGCGGTCACCTGCGCGGTGGCGTCCAAGCCGCTCGAGGAG
>JALOTU010000418.1 GCA_025457725.1 Verrucomicrobiota bacterium | reverse complement strand
GTGTTCGGCGTGCATTGCGTGGGCAGTCTCACCGGCATGTTGCTGCTGGGCTTCATGGCCAGCGCCAGCGTCAATGCCGCGCTCACCTCCACCTTCCAGGTGAATGGCGCGGCGGTCTCCCTCGAGGGCGGCCCGGGCCAGTTCCTCAATCAACTCAAGGGCGTGCTGTTCACCGCGGCGCTCGCCGCCGCCGGAACCTGGCTGATCCTCAAGTTGGTCAACGCCACGGTGGGACTGCGCGTGGATCGCGAGGCGGAATCCCTCGGACTCGACCTCACCCAGCACGGCGAGCGCGCCTACAACGACTAGTCAGGAACCACACTTTATGAAGAGAATCGAAGCCATCATCAAACCGTTCAAGTTGCAGGAAGTGAAGGAGGCCCTCAACGAACTGGGCATCCAGGGCATGACCGTCACCGAGGTCAAGGGGTTCGGCCGCCAGAAGGGGCACAAGGAAATCTATCGCGGCAGCGAATACACCGTGGATTTCCTGCCCAAGATCAAGATCGACACCGTGCTGCCGGACGAACAGGTCAAACCCGCGGTGGAAGCCATCATCAAAGCCGCCAAGACCGGCAAGATCGGCGATGGCAAGGTGTTCGTCTCCACCATCGACGAAGCCTGGCGCATCCGCACGGATGAACAGGGCGACGAGGCGGTGTGAAGGCCCTTCGGCCACCGGGGAATAGGTCACATCTCTTCAATCCACACATGCGGTGGCGGAGGCGGCGGCGTTTTGGAGCATGGCCAGGCCATTGAGGATGGAGCGGGCGGGTGCGTGAGATTTTGAACTTGCAGGCGTCGATGTGTGGAGTCGAGGGCTGAACGCCGGGGCACTCCTCACGTCGTGCGCTACAGGGGCACTCCTCACGTCGTGCGCTACAATCAGGGGATTATTCCCGTCTTTGCTCGAGCTGCCCGAAACCCGTAGCGTCCGGCATCCCTGACGGACGCAGAGCCGTGGCTCCAGGCCCGGCGGAACAACGCTGGAGTTTCGATGCCGGAACGCCGTCCAATGCTGAGGATGACTATGAAGAACTGGATTCGATCCGGCTGTGCCGGTCTGCTCGTCATCGCCGCTGCCACACCGGCGGCCGGCGATTATCCCGCGCTCAAGAAACAGGCGGAGGCATTGATTGCCGAGGGTTCCTACGCCAGGGCCCACGCGCTTTACATCGAGGCCATGGAATTGTCCAGCTTCTCGTCCAACGAGGCTCGCTGGGTGGCCTTCCGATCCGCCGACACCCAATGGCGAGCCGCCGCGGCCACGCAATCGGCCGACACCACCCGGCTGGACGAGGCCCGCACCGCCCTGGAGCGCATGGTGCGCGACGTTCAGCGATCCGAGGAACAGGACCGGGTCTGGGTCGAGATTCAGGAATCGCTGGGCGATTTCTGGTGGACGTCGCGCCACCAGCAGAACTGGGGTCAGGCCTGGCCGTATTACGAGCGCGCGCTCGATTGGTGGGCGGGGCAAAGCGATCTGGCTCTCGCCCGCCAACGCTATCTCTCGCTGGTCTGGCGTTGCGCCCGCCCGCCCCGGGTCGAGCCTTATTATCGCTACGGTTATTTCGGGAATTACATGCCGCTGCCCATTCTCCAGAATGCCCTGGGCATCGCTCAATCCGACGATGACCGGGCCCATGCCCATTATTTGATCGCCACCACCTTGCAAGGCCAGGGCGGCAGCTGGCAGCAACAGGAGCGTGTGGCCGACGAGTTCGAGGCGGCCATCGCTTTGGGCCGGAAGACGGATTGGATGGACGACGCGCTCTACAACTACGCCCAGTGGATGGAGCAGCGGGGCCGCTTCGTGCCGATGGAGGGCGGTGGTTATCGCAACGAGCCGGACTACGTGAAGGCGCTGGAACTCTACCGGCAGCTGGTCAAGGAATTCGGCAAGGGCGAGACCCGTTACTACGACCCTGCCCGGCAACAGATCAAGGCCATCACCGCCGTGCAGCTTGGGGTGAGCGTGGCGAACATCTTCCTGCCGGACTCGGAAATCCAGTTTCAACTGACCTGGCGCAATGTGAGGCGCGTGGACCTGGCGCTGTATCCGGTGGACCTCGCCCGGGACGTCAATCTCAACAACCTGGACGACCAACGCCGCCAGGACTGGCTGCAGTCGATTGACCTGGCAGGTCGGGAGACGGTCAAGGTGTGGAGCTTCGACACCCAGGACCAGGGCGCGCACCAGCCCGGAAATGAATCCGTTCGCCTGGACGAAAAGCTCAAACCGGGCGCCTACGTCCTCTCCGCCACCGCGGGAGGCGAGAAGGCGCGCGACCTGGTGCTGGTGAGCGACGCGGCGCTGGTGCTCAAGACCTCCGGCAAACAGGCGCTGGTGTATGTCTGCGACGCGCTGAGCGGCGCGCCGCTCGCAGACAGCGAGGTCACGCTCTGGGCGAGCTGGAACGAAAACCGGCGCTGGCAAAGCCTCAAGTCGGGGAAGAAGACCGATCCGGACGGGCTCGCGGTGTTCGACCTTCCCGGGGAGGCGCGCCATACGGTGCTGTTCGTCGGAGCACGTCACGGAGAGCGACAGGCGTTCAGCGCCGGCCAATCCCGGGCCAGCCGTTCCACCTGGCAGGACTGGAAAATCTACGCGTTCACCGACCGCCCCGCCTATCGACCCCAGGAAACCGTTCAATGGAAGTTCACCGCCCGGCGCTACAACGGCTCCGTCTATTCGACCCCCGCGAGCGAGCGCGTCGAGTTCGAAATCACCGATCCGCGCGGCTCGAAGGTTCAATCCGACAAGGTGTCGTTGAACTCGTTCGGCAGCGCCTGGGGGACGCTCGATCTTGCCGATGAGATGCCGCTGGGCGAGTATCGGATCGTCTTCTGGGATGAAGATCGGCGTCAGCAGATTGGTCAGGCCGCCCTGTTCCGGCTGGAGGAATACAAGCTGCCCGAATTCAAGGTCGCCGTCAGCACACCGCAAGAGAAAGGCGCGGATGGAACCGCCCGACCCAGGACTTTCCGTCTCGGCGACACCGTCGAAGCCACCATCACGGCGGAGTACTATTTCGGCGGGCCGGTTTCGGACGCGGATGTCGAGGTAGTGGTGTACCAGAACCCCTTCTGGATCGGCTGGCCGCAGCCCCGGGAATTTCCCTGGCTTTACAGCGATCTGGATGAAGGCGCCCAGCGGTGGCGCCGGTCCTACGGCGCCGGTCCGATTGTCAAACGCGAGACGCTGAAGACCGACGCCAATGGTCAGGCGGTCATCCGGTTCGACACCCCGGCCGATGAGGGGCAGGATTACGAATACCGCATCGAGGCCCGGGTGACCGATTCCAGCCGGCGGGAGATCGTCAACACCGGCACGGTGCGGGTCACCCGCCAGCGCTACTACGTCAACGCCCGCGCGCAGCACAACCTGTATCAACCGCACGACCAGGTCCGCGTGGAGTTCCAGGCCCAGGACGCCAACCGCAATCCGGTCGAGGTGGAGGGCACGGTGAAGGTGACGCGCCAATACTGGTGGGAAATCTGGATCAAGCCCGACGGCACCGAGGTCAAGGGTGACGAACTGAAACGGTTGCAGGCGCGCCACCCCATCTGGCCGCCGCCACCCGAGCGCCCGGATCAGAAGGGCTGGAAACTCAAGTTCCGCGGTTACGAACAGGATGAACTGTTCACCCGCACCGTGAAAACGGATACCAACGGCATGGCGCTGTTCAGCTTCGAGCCGGACCGCGTCGGTTACTATCAGGTGTCCTGGACCAGCGAGGATCGTTCACGCAACACGCAATACCCGGCACAGATCACTGCCGAAACCACCGTGTGGGTGACGGACTCCCAGAGCACTGACATCGGTTATCGTCACGGGGGCGTGGAGATCATTGCGGACAAGGACACCTTCCGCGTTGGAAATGAGGCCCCGGTCATGCTCGTGGCCAATTGGATTTGCAGAGCTACCGGGTGGTTCACCTGACCGGCACCGTGAAACTGCTCCACCTGCCCATCGAGGAACAGCACGTGCCCAACATCTTTCTGGGCGCCACCATGGTCAGCAACCGGGAGATTTTCACCGACACCCAACAGGTGGTGGTGCCCCCAACCCGAAACTTCCTGACCGTCGAAGTCACGCCGGACCGCGACTCATACCAACCGCGCGAGGAGGGCACGCTCACCGTGACGACCCGGGATGACGAGGGCAGGCCGGTGAGCGCCGAGGTCGCGCTGAGCCTGGTGGATGAGTCGGTGTTCTATATTCAAGGCGATTACGCCGGTGATCCCCGACAGTTCTTCTTCGGCAGCAAACGGCCCAATCAAATCGAGACACAATCGACCATGAACCAGAAGCGCTACGTGAAGCTGATCGAGGTGGAGGACGGCGGCGTGAGGGATCAGCGGGAGCTTGAAAGCGCCGAAGGTGGCGGCGATGGGTATGAGGAGTTTCCGGAACACGGATCGATGCCTCGGGCACAGGGAATGGTCACCGCGCTTTCCGGGAGAAGGCTGTCGCTGGAGGCCGCCTTGCCCCAGCCTTCGGGCATGCCCATGCTGGCCAAAATGGCCATCGCGGACGAAAGCCAGGAGCAGTTGGGTGCATCCCTGGACGCCGCGGAACCGCCGCCCGGCGCTCCGGAATCGGCGGTGGTGGTCCGGTCCGATTTCCGTTCCACGATCCTGTGGCAGCCGGACCTGAAGACAGGCCGGGATGGCACGGCCACGGTGAAAGTTACCTACCCGGACTCGGTCACGAGTTGGAAGGCGACCGCACGCGCGGCCACCGACGGGAATCAATTCGGCATGGCCGACGCAGCCACCCGCACGAAGCAGCCGCTCATCGTGCGCCTGCAGGCGCCGCGTTTCTTTGTGGTGGGCGACGAGGTTGTCCTTTCCGCCGTGGTGAACAACAACACGGAGGAGGCGTTGGACGTGAAGGTGACCTTGGACATCGTCGGCGGGCTGAAGCCGGCGCCAGCCGCCGGTTCGGGCGCGGCGCAACAGTGGCCCGCGCGGCTCCTGCGCGTCCCCGCGAAAGGCCAGGTGCGGGCCGACTGGAAAACCCGCGTCACGCATCCAGGCGACGTCACCCTCCAGGTCACCGCCCGCGGCGGCAGCCATTCCGACGCCATGAAGAAGGCCTATCCGGTTTTCGAGCACGGCATCGAGAAGTTCATTTCCAAGTCGGGCAAGGTCCGCGGGGACGACATCACCGTGACGCTGGACCTGCCCAGGGAACGCACGCCCGACTCCACGACGCTCACCGTCCAGGTCACGCCCAGCATGGCCGTGACGATGCTGGATGCGCTGCCGTACCTGATTGACTACCCCTATGGTTGCACCGAGCAGACCATGAGCCGCTTCCTGCCGGCGGTCATCACCGCGAAGACCCTCAAGGATCTGGGGATGAATTCGGAGGATGTCATGGGACGGGTGTTCGGTGGGATTGAACCTCAACACACGGCTGCGACCCAGCCCCAGGGCAGGCAGGACCTCGCGAAGCTGAGCGACATGACCCAGACCGGCCTGGACCGGCTCTACGATTTTCAGCATGGCGATGGCGGCTGGGGCTGGTGGAAGGAGGGGGAAAGCGATCATTGGATGACGTCCTACGTCGTCTGGGGCCTGTCGCTCGCACGCGATGCGAAGGTCCGGGTGAAAGAGGACGTGCTCAGCCGCGCCAGGGACTACCTCGCGGAGGAGATTGTGGAGGAGGAGGAGAACCCGGACATGCAGGCATTCATGCTGCACGCGCTGGGTGCCTACTACGCGCCCTATGCCGACCAGTTGACCAGCACCTCCGTGCCCAAGGCGCTCGATAATCTTTGGACGAAGCGCGATGCCTTGAACGCCTACACCCGCGCGCTGCTCGCGCTAAGCGCGCATTACTTTCACCGCGAGGACCAGGCGAGGATTCTCGTCGAGAACCTTGAGAACGGGGTCCTCCGGGACGATCGCCCGGACACGTCCGTCCTGGTCAACCCTGCCACCCGCAACCCGCAATCCACCGCCTACATCCTGGGCACCGCCCATTGGGGCGAGGATGTCATCTATTGGCGCTGGAGCGACGGGGGCGTCGAGGCCACCGCGTTCGCGCTCCGGGCGCTGCTGGCCATCGATCCGAAGAATCCGCTCGTCGAGCCGGTCGCCAACTGGCTTATCAAAAACCGTCGCGGAGCCCAATGGAGCAACACGCGCGACACGGCCATCGTGGTGCTGGCCCTGAACGATTACCTGCGCGTGAGCGGGGAGTTGCAGTCGGACATCGAGTTCGAGGTGTTCGTGAACGGCAACTCCATTGCGAAGCGGAAGATCGGCGGTGCCGACGTGTTGAAGGCCCCCAGCCGGTTCATCGTGGATCCAAAGCTCGTCCAGGACGGCGCCAACCGGGTCCGCATCCGGCGCCAGGGCGAAGGCCCCGTTTACTTTGCCGCGGAGGCGACCTATTTCAGCCTGGAGGAACCGATTCCCGCCGCGGGCAATGAGATCTTCGTCAAGCGACAGTACTTCAAGTGGGTCGGGCGGCCGACCCTGCTCAAGGGTTACGTCTATGACCGGGTGCCCTTGCTGGACGGTGATTCCGTGGCCAGTGGCGATCGCGTCGAGACCGTGCTCACCGTGGAGGCGAAGAACAACTATGAGTATCTGGTGTTCGAAGATCTCAAGCCGGCTGGATTCGAGGCGGTGGAGCTGCGCAGCGGACAGTCACTGCATGCCCACCAGCTCAAGAGCGGGGCGGTCAGCACCAAACCCGAGGTCCGGACTCCGGACTTCGGACTGGACTACACCGGGAAATCCCGGTGGGTTTACCAGGAGCTGCGCGATCGCAAGGTGGCGCTGTTCCTCGACCAACTGCCGGAGGGCGTGTGGGAGATGCGCTACG
>JALOTU010000417.1 GCA_025457725.1 Verrucomicrobiota bacterium | reverse complement strand
GGTTTCTGGTATCACAAACCCAGCGCGGCCGCCGCGGCGAAGAAGGCGTTCATCACCACGCGGATCGGGGATCTGGGGTTGCTGATTGGCATGGTGTGGCTCTACGCCGAGAGCGGCACCCTGCTGTTCTACACCAACAGCGGATCCGGGTGTCTTGAGCAAACGGCGCTCACCGCGATGCTGGCTAAGGGCACGGCGGCGGGAATGGCGGTTTCGACCGCCATTGGCTTGCTGATCTTCCTCGGGGCGATGGGCAAATCCGGCCAGTTTCCGCTCCACGTCTGGCTGCCGGACGCGATGGAAGGTCCCACGCCGGTCAGTGCGTTGATTCATGCGGCGACCATGGTGGCGGCCGGTGTGTTCCTGGTAGCGCGGGTCTATCCGTTGATGGCGGTTGGCGGAGGAGCCGGCGAGGCGGTGACGACGTCGCTGACGGTGATTGCCTGGGTGGGCGCGTTTACGGCGCTGTTCGCCGCGAGCATCGCGGTGGCCCAAAACGATATCAAACGCATCCTGGCCTACTCCACCGTGTCGCAGCTGGGCTACATGATGTTGGGATTGGGTGTGGGGGGCGTGGCGGTCGGCATGTTCCACCTGATCACCCACGCCTTCTTCAAGGCGCTGTTGTTCCTCGGTTCGGGATCGGTGATTCACGGGTGTCATCACGAGCAGGACATTCGCCGGATGGGTGGGTTGAGACAATTCATGCCGGTGACCTTCCTGACCTACGCCATCGGCATGCTGGCGTTGGCCGGGTTCCCGTTGGTGTTTTCCGGGTTCTGGAGCAAGGACGAGATTCTGCATGCCGCGCACGGCTGGAGCGTTTCGCATCTGCCGTTTTACATGGGGCTGGCGGGGGCGTTCCTGACCGCGTTTTACATGACGCGGCAGGTGGTGCTGGTGTTTTTCGGGAGATACCGGCGTGCGGACAAGCTGAGCGAGCAGGGGAGTGACGCGCCGCAAGTCAAAGGCCACTCGGCCAAGGTGGAGACCCCGCACGAAAGCTCCCGATGGATGACCTTGCCGCTGATGATTCTCGCGGGGTTTGCGATCCTGTTGGGTTTTGTGGGCACCCCGGCCTGGCCCTGGTTCCAGGCATTTGTTGACGGGCACCCCGGGGATTTCAATCTTGGCAGGCTGTTCAGTGGGGATTTCATGGCGTTGGCGTTCAAATCCTCCCTGGTTGTTTTCACGGGTCTGGGACTGGGCTGGTGGCTTTACGGGCGTCGACCCCGCAAGACCGCCGACGAGCCCGATGTGCTGGAGCAGGCGCGACCCGATATCTGGGCGCTGCTCCGGAACAAGTACTTCGTGGATGAACTGTACGAGGTCACCGTGATCCGGCTCAACGCATGGTTTGCAGGCTTGAGCGATCTGCTGGATCGCTGGGTCTTTGGCGGTGTGGTACGGCTGGTTTCCTATCTGACGCTCGGGGTCGCCTGGGTGGACCGTGTGTTTGACGAGTTTGTGATCAATCTCGGGTTTGATGGCGGGTGCGAGGGGTTGCGACGATCCGGCGGTTTGTTTTCGCGTTTGCAGGCGGGCCGGGTGCAGCCGTACTTGCGCCTGCTCGGTCTGGGGGTGGTTTGATTGTCTGGCGCAACTAGCATGGACGGATTTCCCTGGCTAACAATGCTGACGCTGCTCCCGCTTCTGGGCGGTCTGGGGGTGGTGTGTGTCGGGGCAGGGCAGGCCCGGGTGGCCCGCGCGATGAGCCTGGGCTTCAGCTTTGGGGCACTGGCCCTGGCCGTGGGGGTCTGGCACCGGTTTGATCCGTCCGTGGGCGGGATGCAGTTCGGTGAACGATGCGACTGGGTGCCCTCGCTGAATATTGAGTACCGGTTGGGCTTGGACGGGCTGGGGCTGCTGATGGTGATGCTGACGGCGCTGGTCGTGCCGCTCGCGCTGTTGACCTCCGGTGCGGACCGGGAACGGGGGCACCTGTACTTTGCGCTAATCCTCTGGTTGCAGGCCGGGTTGTTTGGAACCTTCACCGCGCTGAATTTCTTTCACTGGTTCCTGTTCTGGGAACTCAGCCTCGTGCCGGCTTTCTTTCTGGTTAAGCTCTGGGGCGGACCTGATCGGAGCCGGGCGGCGATGCAGTTCTTCCTTTACACCATGGTTGGCAGCATTGCCCTGCTGCTCTCCTTCCTGGCCATTCACCTTGCGACGGGAAGTTTTGATTTTCAGACCCTGGCCGGCATGGCGCGAACCGGCGAGCTGAACACCGCGTTGGTGGGTCAGTTGGGCTGGAAGGCGCTGTCGGGCCGGATGCTGGTGCTGATCCTCTTTGCCGGGGCATTTCTGGGTTTTGCGGTGAAGATCCCCATTGTGCCGTTCCACACCTGGCTGCCCGCGACCTATGCCGAGGCTCCGAGCCCGGTGACCATGCTATTGACCGGGGTGATGTCCAAGATGGGTGTGTATGGGTTTCTGCGAATTCTGCTGCCCATCTTTCCCGAACCGGCGCGGTGGGCGCTCAAGGGGTTGCTGGTACTGACGGTGTTGAGCATCGTGCTCACGGCGTTCGCCGCGTTCGCGCAGAAGGATCTCAAGCGCATGCTGGCTTACTCGTCGATTAATCACCTCGGTTACTGCGTGCTGGGCATGCTGGCGGTGTTCAGCGGGCGCGATGTGATGGATGGATCGCTGCAACGCGCCGCCGCGCTCGACGGAGTTCTGCTCCAGATGTTGAACCACGGACTGACCGCCGCGGCGTTGTTTCTTTTTGTGGCCTTGATCGAGCGACGCAGCGGAGGGTTGCGCGGCATGAACGACTTCGGCGGGCTGCGAAAGCCGGCCCCGGTGTTGGCCGGCCTGATGGGCATTGCGCTGTTTTCCTCCCTCGGTCTGCCCGGCCTGAACGGTTTTGTGGGCGAGTTCCTGATATTCAAGGGCGCCTTCCCCCTGGTGCCGTGGGCGGCGGCACTGTCGACCCTGGGATTGCTGGTCACCGCCATTTTCCTGCTGACCCTGCTGCAGCGGGTGTTCAACGGTCCGCTGAACGAGCGCTGGAAGGCCTTCCCGGATCTCACTGTTCGCGAACGCTGGCTGGTGGGGCCGCCTGTGGTGCTGATGCTCGTCCTGGGCGTGTATCCGCAACTCGTTCTGGGAATGGTGGACCAGACGGTGACCACCATGGTGCAACAATTTGGATTTTAACCTCGGAAGAACATGGATTTGACTGGAGGAGACATGAAGGGAGCATTGGCGCGTGGCGTCGGCTCTGACCTCCGCCGTGCCGACTTTGGCAGGACAACCGGGTCATGTTGAGCTGGACCATCTATATCTCGTTTTTGGGCGTGCTTGTGCTGATGTGCGTGCCGCGCGGAAACGCGCGAGCCGCGCGCATCACCGCGCTCGGCACAGCCTCGGCGGGCTTGCTGGTCGGATTGGTGGCCGCGGTGGGTTGGGAACCCGCGCCGGAACTGGTCAGCCTGGTGAACGTGCCGTGGGTGAACGCTCTGGGGATCGGGTACCACCTGGGCTTTGACGGCGTGAGTCTGACACTGGTGCTGCTCACGGGCATCGCCGCGGTGGCCGGGGTGTTGTTCTCCTGGAACATTGAATATCGGGCAAAGGAGTTTTTCGCCTTTTTCCTTACGTTGATCGGCGCGGTCTATGGCGTGTTCCTGAGTTTCGATCTGTTCCTGCTGTTCGTGTTCTACGAAATTGCGATCATTCCGAAGTATTTCCTGATCGCCATCTGGGGTTCCACCCGCAAGGAGTATGGGGCCATGAAGCTGGCGCTCTACTCGCTGGTTGGCAGCGCCATGGTTCTGATTGGAATGATTGCCGCCTGGGTGGTGGCGGGCGGGCAGACCTTCGACCTGGTTGCGCTTTCGCAGCATGCCTTTCCCGTTGAGTTCCAGAAGTGGGCCTTCCCGTTGGTTTTCGTCGGCTTTGCGATTCTCGCCGGCATGTGGCCCTTCCACACCTGGGCGCCCACCGGTCATGTGGCGGCGCCGACAGCGGCCTCCATGCTGTTGGCCGGCGTGATCATGAAGCTCGGCGCCTACGGCTGTTTGCGCGTGGCGATGACCCTGTTTCCGCAGGGCGTGCAGCTCTGGCAGCACGAGATTGCGTTGTTGGCGGTGATCGGGATTGTTTACGGGGCGACCGTGGCGTTGGTGCAAAAGGACTTCAAATTTGTCATTGGCTACTCGAGCGTCAGTCATATGGGATTTGTGATCCTCGGGCTGGCGACGTTGGATGCCGTCGGCCTGAGCGGAGCCGTGTTGCAGATGTTTTCTCACGGCGTCATTGCCGGGCTGCTGTTTGCCGTGGTGGGCCGGATGGTGTACGACCGGACCCACACACGTGATTTTGGCGATCTGGAGGTGATGCGGCTGGACAAGGTGCTGCCGTTCGCCGCGGTGACATTTGTCATAGCGGGTGTGGCGTCGATGGGCCTGCCGGGTTTCAGCGGGTTTGTCGCCGAGTTGCAGGTGTTGATTGGAGCCTGGCACGCTTTTCCCACGTATGCCGTGGTTGCCGGGATTGGGATTGTGATCGGAGTGGCCTACACGTTGAGGGCGGTGCACCACGCCTTCTTCGGCGACACGGGTGAAGTGGAGTCGGGAGAGGCGCCGGTATTGGAGCCCATTTCAATCCCTGAACGGGTTGGCGCGGCCTTG
>JALOTU010000416.1 GCA_025457725.1 Verrucomicrobiota bacterium | reverse complement strand
CCCTTTCGCGCGTCCTCAGGACGACCGTATTTCGGCAGGCCGGCCAAACTTCCCGCTTTTAACCGCCGGGTTTTCGCCTACCTTGGACGCATGTCTTTGAAAGACCAGCTCATCGACCTGGCCTCCCGGGCCAAGGCAGCATCAAGATCCCTGGCCCTGTTGTCCACGGATGAGAAGAACGCGTGTCTCCTTGCCATGGCGAACGCGTTGGAGTCGAACCAGCCGGCCATTCAGGAAGCCAACGCGCTTGACATGGTCGCGGGCGAGCAAATGGGACTGAGCAAAGCCATGCTGGACCGGTTGCAGCTGGATGGGAAACGCATCGCGGGGATGGCGAAGGGACTTCGTGAAGTGGCGGCGCTGCCCGATCCGGTCGGCCGGGTGCTCGACGAACGTACGCGCCCGAATGGGTTGCGGCTGCGCAAGGTCAGCACGCCCATCGGTGTCATTGTGATCATTTACGAGTCGCGCCCAAACGTGACGGCGGATGCGGCGAGTCTGTGCTTCAAGTCCGGCAACGCCACCATTCTGCGAGGCGGCAAGGAGGCATTGAACTCCAACCAGATCATTGCGCGCCTGATGATCGAGGCGGGACGCCGGGCGCTGCCGGGGTTTCCCGAGGCCGCCATCCAGGTGGTGCCCACAACCGATCGCGAGGCGATCCCGGTCCTTTTGTCGCTGACCCAATACGTGGACCTGTGCATGCCCCGCGGGGGCGAGGGATTGATCCGCGCCGTCGCCGAGTGCTCCAAAGTCCCGGTGATCAAACATTACAAGGGCGTCTGTCATGTGTATGTGGATGCCGAGGCGGATCTGGCCATGGCCGAGGAGATTGCCTTCAACTCCAAATGCCAGCGCCCGGGCGTTTGCAATGCGATGGAAACCTTGCTGGTGGATCGCAAGATCGCCGCGGAGTTCCTGCCACGCATCGGCCAGCGTCTGGCAACCAAGCACGTGGAGCTGCGAGTGGATCCCGATTCGGAGATGATTCTCAAATCCGCAATCCGCAATCCGCAATCCGCAATCCGTCCGGCTACCGAGCAGGACTGGTTCACGGAGTACAACGATTACATTCTGAATGTGCGGGTGGTGGATGGGGTGCGGGGTGCGGTCGATCACATCAACCAATATGGTTCTGCCCATTCTGAGAGCATCGTCACCGCCAGTGAACAGCATGCCCAGCAGTTCATGGCCGGCGCGGATGCCTCCACCGTTTACTGGAACGCGAGCACGCGATTCACGGATGGCGGGGAGTTTGGCATGGGTGCCGAGATCGGGATCAGCACGGACAAGATTGGCGCGCGCGGCCCCATGGGGCTTGAAGAGCTTACGAGCTACAAATGGCTGGGATTTGGCACCGGTCAGATTCGCACTTGAATCGCATCCGATGCTCCTAGACCACACCTCCGGAGCGCGTTAGCTGAACCCGCGTGATTCAAGACAATCAAACCCCGGCTGGCGGCGCTGAGAGGGCTGCGTTCGTTCGCGATTCGCTTCCTCAGGGAGGTTTGTTTGCCGGCCAATCCTGGCGCATCGCCACGGAACCGTTCGTCCTGGGCCCCCGGTTGGCGGGGGAGTTGGAGTCTCTGGGACGGGTGCTGCTGAAATTCTATGAAGCGGCCAACCTGCTCTATCGGCAGAGTGCGGAGGGAAAGCAGCCTGGCTGGGTGGCCGGATTGTTGGATCAGGGAAAGCCGTCCGAGCTGATCACACTGCAACGTTCCCCCGCGTTCAAACTGGAACTGCCCCGGGTCATCCGTCCGGATATCCTTTTGACACAGGAGGGTTTCAGCATCACCGAGCTGGACAGCGTTCCGGGGGGGATGGGTCTGACGGCGTGGCTGAACCAAACATACGGGAACGCAGAGGGCCGAGGGCCGAGGGCAGAAGTGTTGGGCGGGACCTCGGACATGCTGGATGGGTTCGCCTCGATCTTTGGAGATGCCCCGCGGGTACGGATCATTGTCTCGGAGGAAGCCGCCACCTACCGGCCCGAGATGGAATGGATGGCCGGACAGTTGGGTTCCCGGTTTACGGTTCACGACTCACGATTCACGGGTTTCCACAATGGTGATGCCGTGTATCGCTTCTTCGAATTGTTCGATCTGGCGAACGTGGACAATCACGAACAGATCTTTCAGCTTGCAGCCGCGCGAAAGCTCCGGTTGACCCCGCCGCCCAAAACTCTCTTCGAGGAGAAGTTGTTGTTTGCGCTTTTGTGGAACCGGAATCTTCGCGAATTCTGGCGGGTGCACCTCGGGGAAGGGTTCCTGAAACGTTTGCTGGGGCACATCCCCTATTCTTGGGTCGTCGATCCCGCGCCCTTGCCGCCGCATGCGGCCCTGCCGGGGCTGGACCTCACCGATTGGAGGCAGCTCAAGACATTGTCGCACCGGGAACGTGAGTTGATTCTGAAAGTCTCCGGCTTTGCCCCACATGCCTGGGGCGCGCGCGGAGTATATCTTGGCAGTGATCTGTCCCATGCCGACTGGGCGGTGGGCGTCGATCGGGCCCTGCGTGAGTTTCCCGACTCCCCCTGGGTGCTCCAGCGATTTGCCAGGCCTTCGCTGGTGAAATCCGCGTGGTATGACTTTGAGAGTCGCCAGGTCATCCCGATGGATGGGCGCGTGAGATTGTGCCCGTATTACTTTGTGTCGTCGGCAGGGGGGGCGGCCCGGGCAAAGCTCTGCGGGGCGCTGGCAACCATTTGTCCGGCGGACAAGAAGATCATCCACGGCATGGACGACGCCATCCTGGCGCCGTGCACGATTTGATTTCAAACAATCCCTCTTGCGCTGGTCCGAAACTCTGGCAAGATGGATTTCCCAACGCGATCGCGGGGTGGAGCAGCCCGGTAGCTCGTCAGGCTCATAACCTGAAGGTCCTAGGTTCAAATCCTAGCCCCGCAACCAATTTCAAGCCCCTGAAAGCCTGGCTTTCAGGGGTTTATTGCGTACGCCTGCCGGACGGGCAATCATGCGAAATCCCCTGCAATTTGGGGCATTCGTAGGACCGATTGCCAAACTTTTGCCAAATATTTGGTCCCTGGAATCG